>CAZHBL010000071.1:0-14472 GCA_964530105.1 uncultured Pirellulales bacterium
AATCCTCGCCGTCGGTAATAGAGTGCCATCCATCTTCATAGTGAAAGTCCAGAATCGTCCGGCCGATCGCGTCGGCCAGCGTGATTCTCTCGCCTGCATTGTCCAGTCGGCCGGAGTATTCACCGGCTATTTTTATCGCCGTGCCGTAACGTGCCCTAAAGGCATTACGGTCCAGGACTACTATGACGTATTCATCGGCTGCAAGCTCAAGGCTCGGGAAAGTAAAATCGATGCCGTTTGTGAAGCTTACCAGATTCAGGTTGATTGTCTCTGTTCCGATGTTCTTTAACTCGATGAATTCTCCATATGGATCCTGCGGATTATACATGATCTCTGTAATGCGCAGATTTTCTGCTACTGGTCCAACGGCAAAAACGGCATCACTCAGCGCGCTCCATGTATTACCATTTAAGACCCGAGCCTTAACACGGGCGCTGCAAGGCAACATAATCGGCTCGGTATATGAATTTACTCCCGGCAAAAAACTATTGTCAGAACCACTACGGCCCGCTATAAGCTCGGCAGAGATAAGAAAATCGGAGTTTGCAGCGGAACTGTTTAAACCATGGATGGCTAATAAATTCCTGCCCTGACGGAGACTGCCAAGAGAAGAAGAAATATCGATACTCTCGAATTCTATTGCTTCGGAGTCGGGATGGCTGGCGTTTGCGTTTGAATTCCATGTGAGCATTTCACCAACATTACGCCTGGCTACCTCGCTACCGTTGAGATAGGCAACAAAACCATCGTCATACCGAATGTTTAACATCATGGCGTCTATATCACCGACCTGTCCACTAAACGTAAATGGGATACGGATGTAACAGGTCGAGTTCCTGGAATACATTTGTTCTTTAAGGTCAAGACTGATGAGGGATTCGTAGCCGGAGGTTGTCTCGAAGCCGATACCGCCCGGGCTGCCTGTGGAGTATAGCCAGGCTGAGTCATCGAAAGTTGTGCTGCTGTTCCAGTCGATGCTAACCGGACGAACCGGGATAAGCACTCTTTTTGGGGTGTTCTCAGCAACCAGGATCACACTGGAGGCAGCGTTTTGCTGCGGAACGTCAGGGCGATACGGGTCAGAACCGTCAAGTGTGAAGTATACCGTATTATATCTACCTTGGTCCGTTACGGCCAGAGCTTCACCCGGGGACAAATATCCTCCGTAACGCTCTGAGCCGTTTACTACAAACTTCGGACCAGAGAAGGTGTACAATCCTTCCTGAATGCAGGCGGCCAGAAAAATGTTAAGACGATTCGGTACCCATGTATTTAATACGTACATGTCCATATTGGGAATGACTCCGAGCATTTCATCACGAAGCGCGAAAAAACGCCTGGTAATATTAGTTTCGCTCAAAGCACCGTCATTAAAGAAATGCTTGTATAAATGATCAGCAAAGACCTGCCTGAACGTACTGCTTACCTTGAGCGCCCGATACAGATAGCCGAGAGCATTACTTTGACTGTTGAGACTGTTGAAATAAACCGTGTTAAGGCGATCCGAAAACATCCCTCCTTCGGCGTCCCAGATGAAAAATCTCCACCTTCCTTCTTCCGAGCGTTCACACGCAGCGGCCCAGTTATTTTGCGGCCAGTCCCAGTTTCCGCTCCAGAGCTGCAGAATGAGATAGTCGGCAAATGCAGGAATATCGAGGCGTTTGCCCATTTCCTGATAATTCGTATCATCGGACAAATTGTGACTCCGAGCGTAATTAATCATATCGTTCCATGACACTGTGTCGCCGTCACGGATTCCGCTCATAGTCATCACGTCCCATTCTTTGTCACTATTGTACCATTGCCGGCAGAATTCATCCTTAATGTGTTCACAAGGATTGAAATAGCCCTTATACTCGCCATTGATAAAGAGATTCGCCATCGTTCCCCCGCTGTCGACATGCCCCATATCTTTGTGTAGGCGCCGAATCAATTCATCCTTGACAAAGGGATTGACCCCGTCGTTATGTCCTCCGCGAAGAACGATGCTCTTAAAACTTTCAACCTCGAAAGGAAATAGTGGATATTCAAGCATGCTTTTGCTATAACTGTCACGGAAGTAAAGCCTGAAACTGAATTTTGTGTTACCCGACCATTTCCCGCCGCTCCTGTGATATCGTGGGCGCATATACTCACTTCCATGAACACGGATTCCACAATCAATCTGCAAGCCCGAGTTATCGGCCGGCTCAATCCACTCGAATGAAACAGGGCGTTCGTATGCCATTCCCCTTTGCATTGGATTGTTGTGACTGTCCGGGCCATCGGAAACCCACGTCCCGTCACCGCCATAATGACCTCCCACAATAGCCATAACACCATCCGGCTCGTAGAATGTTTTAGTTTCGTTTCCAACGAGAGAAATAACCGGCAAAGACTTGACGGTTTCGTTGGCATTCATTAAATACGTGTTGGTTATAATGGCTGATGGCTTCCAACCCTGTTTGATTGCTCTTGCCCGCAGACAGGTATTCCTGCTGATGGAAATAGGGCCGGTATAGATTATGCCTTTTGGAAACCGCCCGACAAATTCATACGGTTCGGAGCCGTCGAGTGTGTAGTAGATAATCGCATCGTTAGTTTCGGTGGCGAGTGTTAAATAAAACGGAGTATCATAAAAACCACGCTTGTGGCTAAACTGAGGGGCATCGACATGGCCCAGGTATGCACCGTCATTCTTGGCTCCCGGCGTGGGAGTGGCGAAAAAACGGCTCTGGCCATTGCTCTCGGGATCCGGGCCGTAGGAAATATCTTTGGTCTGTTCGGGAAAGTTGATGCTGTCAATAAGGGTAACGCCGTCTTTATCGAACAGGCCAATCTCCTCACCGCCGGCACTGAGCTTAAAATTCGCGTGCAGGCCATAATCAGCAATATCCTCATCAGCCCATATCAACAGATAATCGGCTGCTGGGATGGTGGTCAATGCCGGATAATTTTCGGGAATCCGCCACTTCGTGTAAACAGACAGATTATCCGTTAGAAACATACCCCCGATATCAATCGAACCGGTGCCGGAGTTGTATATCTCAATCCAATCATCGTAGTGCCCCTGCGGGTCACGGATCGTATTGTCGTTAGATGCCATGAACTCATTGATAATCAAAGGTATGCCCGCCAAGTGCCAGTTACTAACTAAAAGTGCAAAATCAGACAAATTAACGCCATCAACTCCATCCAGGTCGGCGTCGATTGTTTCGGCGCCGCTTCCCGAAGGCTCCAGCCATTGCCCGGAGAAGATTTGTACATCCAGAAAATCGATCCGGCAATCGCCGTTAAGGTCGCCGTCCGGGCAGCCGGAATAAACAGAATCGATAAGTAATATGCTCAAAACAAAGGCAGGCAATAACAATCTGATATGTCCGGGCACTATCTAATCCCTTCCTCACCAATGGTTTTGGCTATTAACTGTATCCTAACTTCTGCCGTTTTGGGGCATAAGAAAGATGAAATCGCAAATATCTGTTAATTAATCTTCTTTCGTTTACTTTGTATATTATAGCGTTTTTGTGCGGTATAAACAATACTTTTTGAGAATTCGATAGAATGAAATGCGCATTTTGCCGGAACCGGCTCAGTGAGAAATGGCGTACATAATAATGTTAATCCCCATTTGAATTGCTTTTTCATAATTTTGCTTACCGAATTCAATGCCGTGACTGTCGCACCAGCCGCAATGAATATCAGTTGAGCTAAGAAAAACTGCAAGGCGGTCGCCGATAAAAACTCCCCTGGCGCCATGATTCTGGCCATGCATGTACGGCAAACCCATCGGTCTTGGCTGTCTCATGCCCGGCAGGAATATACGATTCTGACGCTCAAGATAGGGCAGACCAGTATCGCCAAGATCGTAAACGTTGTGAAACACCTCGTGCTGCAACGGTATTCGCTGCACTGCCCTGTTTCCAAAAACCTGTTCCAGCATCTCAAAAGAGCTTTGATAGAAGAAATCGCCGCCCGAGCCTACTACACAGTCGTCCATTAAAATAAATCCGCCACGGGTAATATATTCTTTTAAGTTGGATTTCTGCCTGTCGTCAAACTTGTAGTGATTCTCTCCAGTCATAAAAAGAAATGGATATTTCTTTAATTTTTCCGGTTCGTCAAATGAGACCACTGCGTTGAGTTGGCCTTCCATAGCCCATTGCGGCTGCCAGTCATACGCCCCGGATATCGGCTTTGTTTTACAGCGTATCACTGTCCGCAATTCTCTCAATAAGTTTGCATCGCCGCCGGGGCGGACGTTCCATCGGTCGACTTCTTTAGATTCATGAGCATATTTGACTCTCGGCATCACAAAATCGTATATATCGAGGTCTTCCGGGCCCTTGTCGGAAACCGAATCTTCGACCGCTGAGGTAAGACCTGCCGAAGCAAATGCAGCACCGATCGCTGCTCCACCCACTTGTTTCAGAAATTTTCTACGACTCATCCTTCCTTGTTCATTATTCATATTACGACTCTTTCCTGTTATTCGTCCGATAGAAAAAACCTTGAAGCGGCCAAACCGTCAGTTTTGTTTTGCTCATATCTCCAAGGCTGCCGGCTCGCAGAGCCATCCGCGTTATCTTCCAGGACCGGAGTTTCCGTCGTCAGCAGGGATTGTTGGCGGTAGAACTCATCAATACCTTTGGAAGCGGATGTGAACGCCTCCAGCAGCGAAATCCTGCCGTCGCCGTTAGCATCACTGTCTTTGTCGATTAATGCAGGCACAAAATATTCGCTAAATTTCGTGTTGTAATGCTGCTCCGCGGTACAGGCCCCGATAATAATTCGACCCTGTCCTGTTAGAACTTTAACCGCCAGTCCTGCTCCCGGGCTATCCAGCACAATCAATATCGAAGAAGCTTTAATTGTGTTTATCCATTCGGCCAATTGCTTATGAGTTATGTCTGGTCCGGGAAGATTCAAACGCAGAGTCTCCGAAACTACATTGGCCTGACCTGTATAGTAAAATATAAATCTATCCTTAAAATTAACGGAAGCTGCGTATTTATCAATTTGCTCTTTCAAGTTCTCAGCCGTCGAAATTCCCGAACCTTTCAGGGCAGTTGACTTACTATCAACCAAGGCTCTCATCCGTTCGGGTTTAACACTGGCATTGTTAAGAAAAAATTGGTTAAGGTCAATCACTGCTTTGTTTTTCACAAGACGGTCTTTGGGGTCTTTATTGATACCACTGACAATCAGAACATACGTTTTTCCGGTTTTTGTCTGTTCCTGGCTCCGTTCTGTACCAGGAGCATTGGAAATCGAATATCCACTTACTAAAATAAAAAGAATGGAAATTATTGTCTTTATCATTGCAGTCTTTGTACCTTTCAAACCAGACCAATAGCGCGCCTGACAACCCAGCTTACACTAAGTACTATACTCAATACGAAAAGCAGCGGCCAACTGGGCCAGATACTTGTCATCCTGCGGGAACTACCCATCTTTGTTTGTGCTTTGAACATCTTTCCAACATCATCACCAACATCGTTTGCATAGAAATATTTGCCGTTAAGCCTTCCTGCAAGCTCACGGAGAAATTTTTCGTCCAGTTCGGTATTCGTCATCTCACTCTTGACCGGCGGCAGATTCGCGGCAATGGTTTTTTCGCCAAGGAACACACCGTTAATCTCGGCCTGTGCCATCGCAATAATCGACTGGTCCTGTACGTTCTCAACCTGGGCGACATAGTAACCGCGATCAACCTGGTTCATTGTGAAAACCTTATCCCTAATATTAAGCAGCACGTTAGCTCCGGCAACGGGTACGAATGCATCGTCACAAACATAAGCCTCGAACTTTACCTGGTTCGTTTGTCCGGTAACCCGTTCCGCGAATAATTCCACAGCCGCTTCCCGTGCCGTCACTCTGCCCAAATGAGCTGTAAGCCCGGCAATCATTTTATAAAGCCAGCCACCCTGGAGGTTTTCGCAGTATAGCGAAAAGAGCCTGGAAATATTGAGCAGGCATACCCTGCCCCGCCCCACTCGTTGAACGGAAATAATCGGAGTTTCTTTGATCAAAGCCAATGTCGTCGATGCGGGCTTTGGACTGACAATTCGGTAATACGGGCAACTACCCCCATCAATGTCCCGAAGCGAGCCTTTATCGAGCAATTTACTGTCAACCGCCTCAAGTGTCAGCTCTATCTGTCCCGGACTGCTCGGCCAAATTGTCGGCTTGCCGGCATCGAAGATAACCGGGATCAAGGCTTTTGCCTTCTTGCTTGTCCAATCGGCGGGTCCGAATTCGCCCCTACCCGGCAGCATTATAAGCCCGCCGCCCCTGTCAACTACAAAACTATACAAACCGGCAATCTGGGCATCCGTCAAAGCGTCTAATTCGCAGGGGCCGAGAATTATAATATCATACTGATTAAATCCCTGCCGGTTATCAGGCAAATCGATATATCCATAAGTCTCCGCTGCGTTCTTTGCCAATATGGGTGTTCTTATTGCATCCAGGCCCAAGTCCAGCTCAATTTTTTCGTCTCTTGCCAAAACCTGCCGGAGCTTGCCAATGTCGAAATTCGCCACTTGCGAATACAAAAGTACCTTGAGCCTGGTTTCTTCAACGAAATCAATCATCGTGCTGCGAACATTATTTGCCAGGTTCGTTTCATGTTCGAGCGCCTTTGCACGGACCGAAAAACTGTAGCTGCCGATTTTGTCGGAGCCGATAGTGAATTCTGTTGTTGCATCTTTGGCTAAAGAATCGCCTTGCCTCTGATTCGGCCTGAATATCTCGGCGGGAATTTCCTTCGAATCCACCACGTAATCGTCTTTGAGCAGCTCGATTGTCACAGGCTGATCCTGAAGATTTCTGGCGCTGACGACAACCTGCATAGTACAGGCAGTGTCAATTGCAATACGTGAGGGGACGTTTATTGATTTTATTGCTATGTCGGTTTGTCTCTTCCGCGAACCAACGCCTATGACGGCAATCTGAAAATCCTTGCTTCGAAGCGGCAAATATGTGCGAATATTACTGTCGTCGGCCCGGCCGTCCGTAAAGATCACCGCTCCGACGACTTTACTTTCTTTGACCAGCTTGTCAGTATCGAGCTCACCTGATTTCTCCGAGTCGGAATTTTGCACATTTTCCGAAGGAAGTGATTCTTCTGCAAGCTTATATTTATCCAGCATTGCAAGAAGACCGTGCATATCCGTTTGTGAGCCCCAGCGCCGAAGAAAATCCGATGTGCCGCTATGATAAGTCTGCCGGTCGAATCCGAAGACTTTATAATCGGGACTGTCCGCATCGAGAGGGCGGAACTTCTCTTGAAATATATTAAGCGCCCTATCCAGACGGTTTACCCGTCCGTCTTCAACGACCGACATACTCTCGCTCGTATCGAAAAACGCCAGAACTGAATTTTTCGATAGAGTCTCGCTCATTTTAGACCGTGACGGGTTCCACAGTATCAACACTAATATGACAATCGCAGCATATTGCAGCACCATCAGCGGCCACTTGTACAATCTCCGGGTCACCTTTTGTAATTCGCCGCAGTGGAAGGCAAAAAATACCAGCACGGCAGAGACGATTAAAAGCAGTCCCGCAATAATATGTCCTGGATAGTCAACAAATATCATTTTTTCACCGGTTCCTGATCATACCTGGCTGCGTTTTCAAAAAACTCGTTTTCCTGTCCATAGAATTCCACGTCGGAAGCTTCATCATCAATCCATTGCTGCCGGCGTTTTTTCGCATCGATGGCGATAGACCAAAATTGCCGAGCCATTTGCCTCGCCGATTCAGCCGGGGCAAGGTTTGGATTTCTTGTGAGAACAAGACCTGCTCCTGTCCGCCCGCCTCTATCTATAGTTGTCCACTGCGGCTCCGGCATCATTTTAAGCAGCCGCTTCGCCGCTTCGAGCCGTGCAAGCATATCCTCACGCTCTTGAGGGCTGACAGATTCATCGAGAGCATCCGCATCCTCGGCAAGCTGCTCGGCCATTTCCTGAGCCTTTTGTTCGAGTTTTTCTTCATCGCTTAGCGTTAGCTCGCTATCAAGTGCCTCATTAGCCAGTTCCAACTCGTGTTTGGCTGAGTCCATCAGGGCGACAGTCTCATTTGACCTTTGCTTGTCCATTTCCGCTCGATAGCGGGCCTCAGCCATTTCATTCTGAAAATCTTCCATCCTGGCGGCGGCCTCACTTAAGTGTTCTTGTGCTTGCGCCCGGCCTTTGCCTTTCCCGCCATTAGAGCTTTCCTCCGGCAGCGCCTCAAGCTCTTGCTTTAATTGCGAAACCTGCTCCTGCAGGGCCCGCTGTTTTGCTTGGAGCATTCGGAGTACGGCTTCGGCACCGGCGTTCCCATCCTGGCCGCCGCCCTGACTCTGTGCATCAGTTCTGCTTTTATCTGCACTTGTTTGGCCGCCGGAACCTTGACCTTCCGAAGCACCACTCTTACCCTCTCCGGAATTCTGGCCCCGGGCACTTTCCGAGCTTCCGGCATCATTCTGTTTTTCACCGGGAGTTTTCGAACCCCCTGTGCTTTTTCCGGCCCCTTGATTTTTATCAGAAAGGCTCTGCTTGTCAACGTCCTGCCGGCCCCCAGCTGAGCTTTGGCCTTTCGAAGCACCATCGGCTTTTTGCTTGGCGGCCTCGCTTTGTTGCATTGAATTCATTGCTTGCTGGTCCTGTTTTTCGGCATCGGTTTTTGGTTGGTTGGTGTCCAAGTTTTGCTGTACGGCTTTTTTCTCCGCCTGCTGTTCGAGAAAATTCTCAAAAGACCATTGTAATTCTTTCTGTTCTCTGGTCATCTTGTCTAATTTTTGCTGCATCTTCTTCAACTGACCTTCGATTCGTTCTTTCTCATAGCCCGTAAATTCGGGTTTCTCCTGTAATTTTACGCTGTCCGGATTCTTGGGCTGTGGGCTATTACCGCTACTGGGCGGGCTCCAGGCAAGCTCCAATTCGAGAATGAATTTGCGCAAAACGCGATAGGCATCCTTCTCAGGCGCCATAGCCGAAGCCGCATCATACGCGGTTAAATGCGTACTTGCCTGTTTATAATACCGTATAACCTCGTTGAGTATTGCTTTGTGAGGCTCTTGGAAGCCGTATTGAGAGTCATCACGAATCAGAGCCACCTGCTCGCCGCAGTATTGGACATCCTGATTTATGAATCCAAGTCTGGAACGATCCTCATCTGTAAGCTCCGGCTTGCTCGCAATCGCCCATGTCTTCTTAATAATCGCCCGTGTGTATTCGAGAATATTCAACAATTCCACCGGAGGCGAGCCTGCTCCCTGTGATGGTCCGCCGCCGGGCAGTGGGACCCAATTTTGCCGATATGGCCTGATCTCGATAAAATATACATCACTGCTGGAAGAACGGTTTACCGGCTCCGAGCCTGTATCAATATCCGTTGCTTCGGCGTAAAACAGAACGCTGTCTCCAACGGAAAGTTCATACTCTTCCAGCTCTATTATTTGTGTGAACTCTTTACTCTTGGCTCCTTCTTCGACCGGAATCTCCATCTCTGTTGGCTCCCGACCAGGTATTTCTATGTGCATTTTCACAGAATTCAGCCCGAAATCATCGGTTACCTCGAATGTTACGGGTACGCTTGCAACATTTGTTGCCAAATAATCGCCGTCCGGCGAGACCAGCTTGAATTTAGGAGGCTCATCCGTCTTGACAATCACCTGCAAGTCGGGCACGTTGTCATTAACCAGGCCCTGTTCGCCGACAAGACTAAATTTTACCGAGCCGTTCCTCTCGGCGGTAAAATGAAAGTCTAATTCTTCCGCACCGTCTAATTGCCTGGTAATTGGCTTGCCATCCGGCCCGGTCGCCGTCATCTTACTGAGCTTATCGGTGGCCTGCGCAGTCAGCATCACACTGCTGCCCTGAATGACCTGTAGTGTATTATTCTCAATCTGCTCGGTATAAGGTTTTATCCATTTACTTCTTGGCGGCCTTCTTGGCATCGCAACTTTAGCGGTCATACTTTCTATACCCGGAGCATAAGAGATATTTAGCTCGTGCCACTCGCTCTTCGTTGAGTCCGTCTCAAACTGATATTTAAATTTGCCCGGTTGCGAGAAGGACTTAGCGGCCTCGAATTGTGTTGTTTTTCCTTCGTTGGGATGCGGCCGGATTTGTATCTCCTGACGCTGTTGCTCCGGACTACTATCTGCCGTTTCCGGTTTTAGCTCGACCAGCACCAGCTTTCCCAATTCCGGTACACGGCCTTTAATCTCGGCTGCAAATTTCACCTCAGAATCCGGTTCGGCAACCAGATCCTTCGTAATGGATTCCAGATGTGTGGATGACAGCGGCTCAACAGAAGCCAGCGGACGCATCAGCCGGGCAAAGTATGAAGAAAAATAGACATAGTTATCACGGACATAAAACGTCGCCGCAACAAGACCTAACAAAATAACCGCCCCCAGAACATACCCCTGCCATTTTTCAACCGTCGAATCGAACCTGAAATCTTCGCTCTCTTTCTCCACTCTTAGCACGAGCTGCCCGGCAAGGGCCTTCGAGTAAGGATAATCCTGTTTGTTCTCGTAATATTCGATGGCCGTGACAAGCTGCTGATTAAAACTCCTTTTATTCTCGATGAAATTTGCGGCAACGCTGCAGGATATATGGCCGAGCAATAATTTTGTCAGCATACGTAATAGAAAAGCAAGACCGGCAACGAGCAAAATAAACGCCGTGATTCGGGCGATTTCGTCAAAGTTCAGCCGGTGGTCGAGCCACGCATAGAAACAGGTAAAGACCGAGACAAAGATCAGGCACAACGCCGCGACCTTGAGAATCGCAAGTGTTACCAGCCATCGCCTGACTTTTCCCACCCGCCCGACAAGAGCTATTAGTTTTTCTTCCACGTTCTCAGCCATAATCAAATCTTATCTATCGCTTTAATCTATTCGCGACCGCCGGTTCCACCAGAAGCAACAGGATAAGCGCCCAGGCAAATATCTTCCAAAGAGGCCTGTTTTTTTTGTCACGGATTACTCCGGCTTCGGAGACATCACTTTCGGCGCCGGCCGTAAATACCCGGCTCATAACGCCAGTAAGTTCCGCAGCAACGGGCTTAGTCATATCAGTTTCGCCCTGCGGCAAATTAATCCCCGCATATATCGTCGGCTTACCGAGCGTCTTGACCCATCCGATACCGGCCGGGTCAGGTATAAGCAGGGATGAGTCAGCCACTACTGCCCGGCGATTCCTGCCGTCGCAGGTTTCGATCCATATTTGCTCTTTTCCGGCAAAAAATTGGTCTTTGCCGGAAATCGGCAGCACAATCCGCTGGTCACGAGTAAAACAGTATTCCTCGACCTGGCGACTTTCTCCCAGCAAATACCGGCAAAAAGCAACAGATGCATTCGATTTGGTCAGCGATCCGAGCGAATCATCAACACTGGTATTAACAAGAATAGAAGTACCGCCGCCGAATCTTTTGAGATAGACCAAACCAAAGCCATTCTGCAATTGCCACAACAACCGCGCATCAGGATGCGGTTCACATTTGAAATAGCCTTTTAGAAGAATCCTGTCGATCTTGTAATTGGACAGAGACCTTGCCGCGATATGATCCACGCCGGAGGCCGTGCTATCGTATGGCTTTGGCTGTATATATGCTCGCTCTTGAATAAACTTGCCGGGCAGTGCGGCAAGAATATCCCGCTGCCATAACTGCTTTGCTGCCCCGGCCGGGACCATCTCCGTTACGAAGCAAACAAACCTGCCGCCGTCCTTAATGAAACTCTCGATATCCGACGCCAAATCACCGAGCCTGTCCTTAATTCCCGAGCAAACGACCACGTCAGCCCAATCCAGATCCGAAACAGCAAGCTCGCTCATCGGAACCTGCTTAATTCTCAACACATCGTACGAGTTCGTTCGCGACAGCGTATTAGTCGCGGTTTTGAGCAAAAACATTTGGTTTTCATTGTCGCCGGCAAAAAGGACGTTAAGGTCCTCATGCCCGGGAATGGAAACCGCTAAATAAAAAGTATCGTCCGGCTTAAGACCATCGCCATCCGACAAGCTCAGTTCAATGGGCAGGACAGAGGGCTGACGCCCGGCGGCGCCAACGTCGAGTTGCACCTGATAGACTTTTTGCTGACCCGCGGATAGATTGATATCTATCGGTGCAGAACGATTCTCTTCGGTCCTGGCTGTTAAGAGACGATTCTGCAGAACCTGCCCGTAATTGACGACGGCGGCATTTATTGTCAGCTTACCATCGGCAAGGCCGACAACGCGAGCGCCCGCTATTGCGGCATTATTTACCGGTTCCGATGAAACAATCGGCTCGTAATCGATTTTGTTAACAGAGACAGGTTTCGCGACATTGATAAATTGCCTCAGCGTATTGGGCGTAAAATCGCTCAGAACCAGAACTGATATTTTGTCACCCGAATGCTCTACGCTACCGATCCGTTTTAGTCCCGAAAGAAAATCCGCCACATTTGCACCGCCCGGCTCGACCTTAAGGGCTTTTACCTCAGCCAGTGCCTGCCCTTTGCTCAGCCCTTGCATCCAATCTCCGGAAGCCAGAGTACAAATATTGAACAGAGCATCATCCTCCGTCGAACGAATATAATCGACAGCCGAATCTTTCAGCTTGTCGAAATAGCTGCCGCTGCCGTCGGAGTATGCCATTGACATCGAATTGTCCAGGCCGAGGCAATGGACAGACCTTGACTCCGACGGCTTGAGCCGGATGTGCAGCAGCGGCCGGGCAAAAAGCATTGCAATCAGGACAACGATTGCGCAACGAAGCAGCAGGATAAGCAGGTCGCGAAGATTTCGCCTGGACCGGCTCTCGACCTGCCCCGTACGCAGGAACCGGAGCATCGTAAAAGGCAGGCGTCTGAATCGCGGCTTTGCCAGCAGATGCGCAATCACAGGCCCAACGACCGCAAGTCCGCCTAACAGGAATATCCATTCCGTAAAGCTCACATCATTCTCTTTCGCTTTGCCAGGTACGCGACCAGCGCCCTATCGAGAGGCTCGGAAGTATCGAGCAGACAATAATCGATACCGCTGTTGCCTGTAGTCTTTTCTATATTATCCAGGAATTCGGAAACACGCTTGCGATAGCCCTCTCGCAAAGATTGAGGAAATGCCCGCATCCTGGCTTTTGTTTCCAAATCCTCAAACTGTATCAGTCCCTCGTAGTCGAGATTAAGCTCCTGGTGGTCCATCGTATGAAAAACAATTACATCGTGTTTAAGAAATTTCAAGTGGGCCAGGCCCTGAAAAATATCGGCTTCGTCATCGAGCAAATCGGAAATCAGAATTACAATACCCCGTCTTTTTGTCGTCTCGGCGAACGTATGAAGAACGCCGGCGAGGTTGGTCTGCCCTTCCGGCCTGTTATATTGCAGGGCCGTCAGGATTATATTCAGGTGCGTGCGTCTGGACCTGGGCGGGATATGCTTTATCACTCTTTCGGCAAATAATATCAGTGCCGTGCTGTCAGACTGGCTTAGCATCAGGTAGCTTAATGCCGCGGCGAGATATGAGCCGTAGTCCATTTTGCTAACCACGCCATCGCCGGCAAAAGACATGCTCTTACTGCTGTCCAGCAGGATATAGGCGGTTGTATTAGTTTCCTGCTGGAACTGTTTTATATACAGTTTGTCGCTCCGGCCGAAAACTTTCCAATCGACAAATTTCAGCTCGTCGCCGGCGTGATATTCCCGGTGGTCGCTGTATTCGACGCTGAAACCGTGAAACGGGCTCGGGTGCAGCCCGGCAAAAAATCCCTCCACCGCACAGCGGGCGACCAAATCCATATTCCCCAGCTTGCTCAGAAACACCGGGTCAAGATATTTGCGGTTTTGTCTCACTATCCTGCCCCATGAACTTGCCACATATCATGAAAATTATTTAGGCAGCGGGACATTCTCGATAAGGTCATCGAGGATTCCCTCGACGCTGATACCGTCGGCTTCGGCGTTGAAGTTTGGTATAATTCGATGTCGTAGCACGAGTTTGCCGACCTCTTTTATATCCTCAAAGCCCGGTGTAACGCGCCCGTCGATCAGCGCTTTTGCCTTTGCCCCAAGCGTCATGAACTGCCCTGCTCTCGGGCCGGCGCCCCATTTGAGGTACTTCTTTACCATATTCGTGGCGTGCTGATCACCAGGCCTGGTCGCACGGGTCAGTTTTATGCTGTAAGCTATCACCATGTCGCTGACGGGCGCCATTCGAACAATCTCCTGAAACAGCACCATGTCATTCCTGCTCAGCACCTGCTGGACGAATATCTTTTTCCTTGTCGTGGTCTGCTTATCATGTGCTCTTCCCTGGCCGAAGGGTAGTCTATATAAATCATAAACATAAACCTGTCCAGGGCCGCTTCCGGTAGCGGATACGTCCCTTCCTGCTCGATAGGATTCTGGGTGGCCAGCACAAAAAACGGTTCGTCGAGCTTAAATGTTCTGCCGGCGATTGTTACCTCGCGTTCCTGCATCGCCTGCAGAAGCGCGGCCTGTGTCTTGGGCGG
>CAZHBL010000072.1:0-14462 GCA_964530105.1 uncultured Pirellulales bacterium
TAGGCGACTTCCATTTTGGCCGGAGGATTGAGCATGAAGCCGTTGCGGACGCGCTGGGCTTCCGGGCGCTCATTGTCCATGCCGTCCAGCTCGCGTCTGGGGATTTCGCCGCCGTAAAGCGGCCTGGGGTCGATCGCCTCTACAGCCACCGGCCCAACGACATACCAGTCGCCATTAACAAACTGCCCGACGCGAGCCGGCTTCTGAAACGTCCAGGTAATGCCGTACTGCGAAACGTTCCCCTTGAGGGGCAAGTCTTCGAGTTTCGGCGTCGCAGGAGCGTTTTCTTCGGTATAGACGACAATGGGGCGGCTTTGGCTCATCTCCGCGGCGACGGCCTTTTCTTCGTACGGGTCGGTCTCGATGATGGGGGGAACAGTCACCGGGCCGCCCAGAGTAACGGACAGGTCGGCCAGCCAGATGGTCTGATTCCTGCCCCTGTCCTGGTCACCCCAGATGGCCAGGGCGCTGAAGCCCTTCAAACCCGTCTTGCGGGAGTCCACTGCATTAACCTGCCTGTCGTTGTGAAAGACCTGCAAGCCCACCTCGGGATCAAAGTCGAAGGTCCACTTGTGCCAGCCGGCCGGGGCGCGATTCACACCGAGCCAGAACAACTGGTTAAACCAGTCTCTGCCGTCACAGGCAGTGGCGGTATAACCTTCGGCGCCACCCAGATAGCTGGCGTAGAGGATGCCGACGGCCAGCACTTTCCCGTCGCTTTGCACCAGTCCCCATCGCGGGCCCGGCCGACCGGCCTTGACATCCTCGGGCACAGTGCCGTCGTCGTAAACCCAGACTTCGACCTTGCCCGATTCGTCCCTCTCGCGGAGCTTCAGCAGGGCCTTGCCGCCCGGGCCAACCTTGAGCGAGCTGTTCCCACCGCCGCGGCCTCTTGTTAAGTCGATAGCCACGTTGCCGGTGAGCGCCCAGCCAGCCAGGATTTCTTTGCCGTCAAAGGTAAATGCTTTGGCCGGCACGCCGGCAGACCGTGAGACAGCAAGCTGCGCCGCAAGGCGTCCTGTGGACTGCTCGTTCCAGGCGGTGGCCGACAGAATTGCTACAGCCGCAACGCACAAACCGAATTCTGACACGTGTTTCATGATAAGTATTTCCATAATCGGTATAGCCGAGCCTGTCACTTCTTCGCCCGGATCGGGCGGATCTTGACATTCCGGAAGGATACCTGTCCGTGATCACCCTGGAGAACAATGTATCCGATGTCCGATTTGGCAAAGAGGGGCATTTTGCCGAATTTGCTCTTTGCGACGCGCTGTTTGAAGTCATCGCTGCCGAGGACGTAATCAAAGTATTTTACGCCGTTAATCTCATGTTCGCATTTCGAAGGCGTGATAATCAAACGTATATGATTCCATTGCCCGACGGACCTGGTGGCGTCAAGCGTCTTGCCGGTCTTGGGATCAATCGGAGGCTGATATAGTGCATACAGCCATCCGCATCGGACCGGATCGCTCGCCTTCTCATTATCTTCGAGCTGGAATTCGGGGCCGGTCGCCCAGGTGACGCCGCCCTGGTCCGTGACATGGTATATGATGCCGCTGTTGCCTGCTTCAGAGATGCTGTAGTCGATTTGCAGCTCGAACCAGTCATACTGATCATTTGTACAAAGGTCACCTGCATTGTGAGGGTCTGCGCAGATGAGGGAACCGTTGCGGACCTGCCAGCCGGGGCGGACGTCGTCGCTTTTGAAGTTGTGCCAGCCGTCAAGGTCTTCGCCGTTAAAGAGGAGCTTGAAGCCGGCGGCTTTTTCTTCGTCGGTCAGGACGTTGAGTTTCGCCATGGCTTCAGCATCGGCGGCAATCTTTTTCTGAAGACTTGCCTTCCACTCTTCGCCGAGCTCCTGCACGGTATGTCCGGTGAACTTTGTCCACATATCCTCGTTATAGTTGCCCTCTCGAGCGGCGGTGTTCAACTTCCGCACAATGTCCTTGTCGTACGTCTCGATGACCCAGTTCAGGAAATTGGCGCTTATGCGATAGTTGCCGTCGTAGCTGGCCCGGGCAATATTTCTACTGGTAATTTCTGCCCCATGCGTTTGGGGCTCGTACAGGAACCACCGTATGTAGTCGGCGATTCCTTCCGTCAGCCATCCGGGGGTCCGAGTTCGATTGGGATTGTTTCGCCGCCCTATGCCGTAGTTTTGCACGACGTGCACCAGCTCGTGCACGACGGCACCCTTCGCCTCGCCCTGCAATTCCCGCCTGAACCAGCTTGCCGCACATCGGACTCGCGTGCCGCCGGTTGCCGCGACGCCTCGCATGTTCGCACTGAACTCGATGCTGACCTTCTTAGGAGCCTGGTACCCTTCGCTTGGGAGCATCTCAACGAGTTTCGGATACCATTTCTGTACGACAGGCCCTAATTCCTTGTGCGCCCATTCGGTGAGGTCGGGTGTTTCGCTCGTATCGATGGTAATCTGGTACGCTCCTGCGTCCGCTTCGAAGATTTCCCTTTGCACTTCACCGCTCGGCTGATTGGCCGGCACGGCAGCCACTGGTTCGGATGTCGTATCGACTACGTCAATTTCACTGAAAAAAGTGTTGCCGAAGGCATCGGAGCGTTCGGTGGCGGAAATATCGAACAGTAAATACCGATACTTGCCTAATGTACCTTCGGAATCGTAGATACTGACGGCGTACTGGCCGCCGCCCGTGCCTTCCTGCGGACGGGTGTCAACATTCGCTATCAGTTTCCAGCCGCATGTTTGCGGGTCAGTGCCGATTTTGGGCTGTTGATTGAAGCCGTCGGCCCCCTCGGCTCTACTCGGGGCAGGCTTGCCGTCGCTCGCGTAGAGCTTATACAACTGCGGCCCGCGCGTGTTAGCATGCCATGAGTAAGTGTTGACCTGCTTGACTTCGATTGCATCGCCGAGGTCGATAAGGACCCGGCCTCCTTCGGTGCCCGCGTTGAAGAAAAAGTTTTCGGATGGCTCGTCCTCTTCGGTAGGAACTTTGCCGTCGTGGAGCTTATCGAGGTTGCCGCCGTTGCGGTCGCGCCGGCCGTCCACGATAGTGAACGTCGCTTTGGTGGCAGCGTCGTTCCGGGATGGCAGGGGAACGTTCTTGAATTTGAAATCGAAGGTTGTGGATTCGTTGCCGTTGTGGCTGGCGGCTGTTTTGATCTCGGCTTGGCAGACCATTGCAAAGATCAGAAAGGTTGGTGCCGCGATTGTGAATATAGCTTTGTATTTCATGGTGTTCTCCTTTGATCTGTTAATTCTGAAACTCGATACGGGCCGGATGAAATATCAACAAGATCATACTTGCGTATTCCACGCAGGGCCACTTAGGTAATACTCCATCAAGATCAATAAGTCAACACCAAATTGAGACCGTCTTCGTATGCTTAAGCGAGATATAGAATCGGTCTTGAGAGTGAGTTTCCAAGGGAAGTCGTTCGACCTGCCTTGGCTATAATGGAGGCCCCAGAAGGGGAAGGCATAGGGTAGCTTATATGTCGTAACGAGGATGCCTCAAAAAATTGTGAAACAGAGATTTTTAGTATTTGGCTTTGAATTCTTCATAGGTGTCCGTTATTCACCGAGTTCATTGTGATTGTTGGGCGTACAGATCTTGAATTTGCTAAGACTATTTGACATCAGTGGTATTTCGTATATACTTTGGTTTATGACAAGATTCAACCATTCAATCATCAATGACTTCTCTATTTTTGCGACAGCCCTGCTTATACTAATTTGCAGCCAGACATGTCTCACAGGGCAGCAAGACGGATCCGGATCAAGCAATAATGGGACCACCATCCGGCCGGTGGTCGTTCAACCGGCGGCGGTGCCTGCCGGCGCAGCCGTCAAGATGCGTTATACATGGAAGGCCGTAAAGCCGACAAGCACTCCCTTTAAGGCCTTTGTACATATTATTGACGACCAAAGGCGTATGATCCTGCAGGACGACCATACACCGCCAATTGGCACATCTACCCCAGGCTGGCAAGGGACCATCACCTACGAACGACGTCTTGTAGTTCCGGCACACATCAGTAACGGCCAGTATCGAATTGTCATGGGACTTTACAATGAGTCCGGTCGGGCACCACTTACCGCAGGGCAGGGAGTTTCCTCTTTGGGAGGTGACAGCTATCAAGTCGGTGCTTTGAAAATCGATTCAAAGGCCCCCTGGCCGCCGGCCGATACGGACCAGGCTCCCAGCCTGGATCTCTCGGGCTTCCACCTGACCTTCCGTGAAGAATTTGACGGACCGTTAGATGTATCGGCCTGGGGACCGGGCACGCGCTGGATTGCCCACACACCCTGGGCCGGCGACTTTGGAGATGCCCGCTTCGCCGACCCTAGTAATGACTTCCCCTTTAACGTCAAAGAAGGTATCCTCCGCATCGAAGCCAGGAAAGACGAAACCGGGAAGTGGTCGTCCGGGTTGCTGGCCTCCAATGATCCACTGGGCAAGGGCTTTTCTCGACAATACGGTTACTTCGAAATGCGGGCCAAGTTACCGCCCGGCCCTGGAGTCTGGCCTGCCTTCTGGCTTTGTTCCAGCTACAACCGTAAGGACAAGACCGCGGGCCTGGACGGTTCCGTCGAAATCGATGTTCTTGAATATTACGGTCGCACCCCCGGTTCCTTCACGGCAACGATCCACGTCTGGCATCCGCAACCGCACCGTAGCGAAGGCAGCACCATCACAACCAAAGCCCATGAGGTCTCCACCGGATTCCACAACTATGGGTGCCTGGTCGATCCGCAATGGATCACCATGTACTTCGACGGCATCAAAGTCTGGCAAGGCAAAACCCCGCCTGAACATAACAAACCGCTGATGCTGTTGCTCAACCTGGCATTAGGCCCTGGCTGGCCCATCGACAAGACCCCGAATCCATCGGTAATGGAAGTGGATTATGTGCGGGTCTATACAAAGACTGGGAGCAAGTAAAAAGGATAGCAGCAAGATCGAGTGCTCTATTTTCTGTTCAATAACTTCATGGTCATGCAGATTTGACAATGGTGACAGGATATATTCAGGATGTCGCCATAGTAATAAATTTTAATAAGTCATAATTTTTACAACATTTTTAATCTCCCATCCCCAAATCTTACCATGGATGCCTCAAAGAAAATTTTGTTGCAACAGGGATTTTAGTTTTTGACTTTGAGCTCTTCATAGGTGGCCGGACTCAAAAAATGAGAGCTGACAGCCTTGTCAAGCTGCCAGCCCTCATCTATCTATAGTTAAAATACTACGTTTCATAGACTTACTGATTGATTTTATATGCGAACATCATCAATCAGGTTGGAAAAAGTCCATACGTTAAGCTCTTTTCCGGCAGAGAACTACTCGGTAATTTTAATATCATCAAACCAGAATTGCATGCCCTCAAAATCGTGATGCTCGGTCACAATCTGGAATCCATCTATTGCTGCCCAATCAAAATCACCTTGTGGATTAAACCATGTGTTATTGTCCCATGAACCATGCTCGGTAAAGTCTCTTAACGGTATTCGCACATGCTGCCACTGGCCGTCCCATGTTGCATCGTTCTCATCGATGGTTTTACGCATGCGCCAGGGATGATCTACTGGGTCATCGGTTTTCGTATCGAGAAAACGGACGTCGAATCTGGAGCCGTGGGAATCACCACGAACCCAAAACTCCAGAGCGTAGCCTTCCTGAACGAGCCGTGTCAAGTCTCTGTTAGGCCAGAAATCGAAGCCAATAGAATTGTATTGAGCTAACCCGGTGCAATAAATGCAGTAAGAACCCTCAACCGGATCGGTTTGATCATAGCAGTTTAATTCACCCTGGCTGATAGCATTGGAAACGAACATATCGGGTGTGTTCTGGTCTGCATAAATCTGAAATCCTGTGCTATCGTATTTGACAGCAGGTTCGTCTCGTTTGGTTGGGTCGGCAATACGAACATCATCGATCAAGCCAGACCAGGAAGTACCATCTTTGAGGTCCGGGCCTGCACCAATGTAAAGACCGGCATCAGAACTTACGCCGCCAACAATTTCAGTATCCTTCGCCACCTCGACGCCATCCACATATAGGTACCTTTTGAACGCAGCCGAGTCGTACTTCAGGCAGACAAGGTGCCACTTGCCGTCTGTGATTACGGATTCGGATTCCAACGGGGGGAAAAATTGCTGCATTAAGCCCGTCATGAGTCTTCCGTGAATCGGATCTGCGCCCAGCCATACACTGCCGCGATGTATAACAGTACCAACAGGTGTTTCCGTACTGGTATCTATCTGAGATATGATCACTTGTCCCGGGGCGCCTCCTTTAATCCAGGCGCGAACACGAAACGACCCTTTCGACGGATCAAGCACATAGTCTGTTTCCACATAATCGTCAATGCCGTCGAATTGCAGCGCGCCATCCAATCTTCCACCGGCAGGCTGCCAAAGTGGTTCACCATAAAGCGTGCCGTCATTATTGCCGATGCTGTCATATGCGAGAGCGCCTTCTGTTTCATCCAGTTTCCAGCGCGCTACCAGCGTCGGATCGTCCGTACTGACTTGTTGTCCCCAATGATTCACGAGAACTTCCATGTCCGTAACATCCACAACACCGTCACCCCATGGCATTGGACCGATATCAACAGACGGCTCATCCTTGCCCCAGTTGCCGATGAGGATTGACATATCTTCTAAACCTACAATTCCATCGCCATCAAAATCAACACTTGGCTCAACTGATACCTGCCATACATCATGGCCGCCATAGCTACCCGGCCTTTCGCAGTCCAGGTACAGCGTAGAGCCGTCGGGCGATATGTACGCGCATTCTTCATAAACCGGACTGTTGACGGTACTACCGAGATTCTGCGCTTCTTCCCACGGATCGGAGAGGGTCCTGCGCCTGGTCATATAGAGGTCTCGGCTACCGTATCCGCCAGGCCGGCTGGAGTCAAAAAACAGCATAAGGCCGTCAGTCGAGAGCGTCGGGCGAGTATCTCCATACGCGCTGTTGACTGCCGGCCCAAGATTCACCGGCTCTGACCACGGGTCGTCTCTCGTTGCCCGCTTTGTCACCCATAGGTCACTGCCTCCCTGCTCGCCTGGGCGAACATTGGAAGTACTGTATATACAGAAGAACAATTCCAGACCATCAGATGAGATGGCAGGCCACCACTCATCATCCTCTGTGTTGATAATCGGCCCGATGTTGATTGCCGGTTCCCACTCGGCGTCTATTGATTCCCGCTTAACCATCCAGATGTCTAAGTAACCGTACCCATCAGGTCGATTATCATTACTATCCGAGAAGTACAATTCCAGGCCATCTGCAGTAGTCATACTCGGACATATGTCTATAAGGTTCCACAGCGAGTCATCCCACTGTCCGTAGTTCTCACCGTAGTTCTCAGGTGTTTCCCAGGGAGCTTCATTCGTAGCTCGCGTAGCCAGCCAATATTCTTCATTCTCATTCCATTTAACATGCCTTGAGAAGAATATTGACAAGTCGTCAAGCGAAATAATTGCGCCGGCCTCGTGGAGCAAGCTGTTAATTTCCGGCCCAAGGTTCACCGGTTCGCCAAAGACGAAATCCGCATTTGCATTGCCAACGACAGCAAGAAGAATGCCGGTTATCATCAATGCACAAAATAAAGTTCTTTTTGCTTTTCTGTTCCTGTTCATAATTCGTACCTCCAAACTTGTTTAATTTGCCGGTTTGCTGTATCATTAATAAACCCTTGTCTCGGGCGCGCAAACCATCCGCTCGGGTCGGGCTTGGCCGGTGAGTGCGAAGCTTGGCGGCGAAGTACTCACCGGCTGCTTTTTGTTCGCTCAATATTATGTTTTTGTGCCTATGTCTTATTACCCATTTGCTACCCTTTCTTTCTTTAATTCTCCCACAACCTGTCAACATGCCGAATCTCGTGCGTCCACTTGAGTCGAATCTCACTTGGATATCTGGATGTCATCAAACCACAATTGTACTCCTTCAAGATCACCGTACTCAGCCTCAATGGCGAAATAATCAATGGCAGCCCAGTCGAAATCTCCCTGTGAATTGTACCATGTGTCGTTGTCCCATGAACCACTCTCAACGAAATCCTGGAGTGGAATACGGACATGATGCCACTGGCCGTCCCGCGGCGCTACGCTTGTGCTAATCACCCTCCGCATCCGCCACGGATGATCGGCGGGATAATCTGACTTGGTATCGAGGAAGCGCACATCGAAGTCTGGACCAGCGCCGTTGCCACGAAACCAGAATTCCAGGGCGTAGCCTTCGTCCACAAGTTGTGAAAGGTCTTTGTCTGGCCGGAAATCAATGCGAATCTCGTTATATTGTGCAGCTCCCGTCCAGTAGATACAGTAATCACCCTCCGCACAGTCGGTATCCCAAGAGTAGTCCAGTGCACCTGAGGTAACATAGCTTGTGTTGAAACCATCCGAACCTATACCATCCCGGTAAATCTGAAAGCCTTTGAGCTCTTGCTTTACCTCAGGTGCATGCGGCCCCGAAGGAGGAATAAGGAAGCGAACGTCATCGATCAGGCCGGACCAGAAAGTTGTTGGTTCAAGATTGCTGCCCACACCGAGGCGGAGCCTTCCGCGTGAGATAGGAGGGAGAAATGGTACACTATCACTCGCCACTTCTTCTCCATCCACACAAAGGTGACGATAGATACCATCCCAGAGCAGGCCAACCTGATGCCAGCGATCATCCGTAACATGGCTGTCAGATTTCAGCAGCGGCAGCGTCGGGTACAAATGACCGGTGACCAGGTGTCCATTCACTGGATCCAATCCCAGCCACACGGAATGATGATCGGCGATTTCAGTCTCCTGGGAGACAATGGCCTGCCCTGGCGCTCCACCCTTGATCCAGGCGAAAACCCGAAATGGGCTTTGCGACAGGTCATGCTCGAGTCCTGTCTCGACATAATCATCGATTGCGTCTAATTGTAGTGCCCCACCGAATCGGCCTCCGGAGGACTGCCAAACGGCAGAACCATGTACTGAACCGTGATGTTTCCCTTGGCTGTCCAATGCCAGGTTACCCTCTGTTTCATCAAGCTTCCAGTGGGACACCAACCGCAGCTCCTCAACCACCTGCCCCCAGTGGGCCATCAGCAATTCTTTATCCATTTCGTTGATCACCCCGTCCCCCGAAGGCATGGGGCTGATATCACACGGTTTATAGTTCTCCCCCCAATGTGCTTCCATCACAGACAGGTCGATGTCGTCCACAATGCCATCGCCGCTGAAATCTACGATGGGCACTACCGATGCCTGCCAGATATCAAGATGGCCGCAACCGCCAGGCCGATCACTTACATAATAGAGTGTCGAACCATCAGCAGATAGGTGGGGGAAGTATTCCGCAGCAGGACTGTTAACCATCGGACCCAAATTCATGGGCGAGCCCCATGGGGCCTTGAGCGAAGCGCGTCGTATCATCCACACGTCAAAACTGCCCTGTCCGCCAGAACGTGCCGAGTCAAAGAGGAGCAACAGTCCATCCGCCGACAGGCTTGGCCGGCAGTCATTTTCGGGGCTGTTAATGATGGGGCCGAGGTTGTCGGGCTCCGTCCACCGGGCATTTTTACTCGTACGCCGGGCAACCCACAGGTCACTCGCTCCTTGTCCACCGGGCCTAATGTTTTTGTTGTCATATCCTGAAAAATAGAGTTCTAAGCCATCAGGTGAAATAGCTGGACTCATCTCCCTAGCGGAACTGTTGACAATAGGCCCCAGATTCCTCGGTTCGCTCCAATCGGCGTCCCTATTTGGGCGTGTTCTAACACAGACGTCGCCGCTGCCATATTCACCGGGCCAACAGTATACGAAGCACTCCAAACCATCATCCGTGGTAGTTCCAGGTATAGTGATCTTATTTACTGATGATAGTTTCTCAGTAACTTGCCAGGGACTGCCCGCTGTTTTACGCTCAGAGCACCAGTACTCTAATCGACCCTCTACATTGCGGCGGCAGAAGATAAGAGATAACTCATCGACCAAGGGCAGAGGATGTCCCTCTTCGCGTTGAGTATTAACCGCAGGCCCCAGATTCTTTGGTGTGCCGAACTGTAAGTTTGAGATTTTCCGCTCCCGACGACGGAGGGCTACATAGCGGTTCATATCCGCATGAGCCCTTTCCCGGTCATCGAGACAGTTGTAGTACTTGGCGCGAAGGAAGTAATAATTGGGATTTTCCGGATCCACCTCGATCTTTTGGGTGTGGAAATCAATCATCTCCTGAAAATATTCCTCGACTGTCAAGTCGGATCCAAGGGTATCGAGAACGGATGCGTTCGGATCAAGGTCAATCTCCCAGATCTCAAAATAAGGTGATTCTGTATTAAGGAGGAGTCTTGTGGGCTCTGATTTCCAGGTAAATACCGGACCCTTGAGAACTCTGCGGGCCTGTTTCGTTTCAAGGTCATACACCCACAGGCCAGATCCAATATCTTCTATGCTGCCGCGCCCGCCAATACAGATTTCATGACCATTGGCACACCAACTCACTCCCAGGATAGGAAAGGGTGAGACCCATTCTGTAACAACCGATTGCGAAGCCAACTCTGCAATCATAAGAGATTTACCTTGCATGTACGCAACATACTTCTCATCTGGAGACATAGTAGGAAACGTATAGCAGTTCCTCAGGAGCCGTTGCGGATCGCTAGCACCGTTTTCAACGGACATCTTATACAGGATACCCTCATCAGCAGAACGATAGTAAATGTGCTTTCCATCCTGACTCCAGCACGGAGCCGTACCTGTCGTCAGACGTCGCGGCTCAGTACCATCGGCATTCATGATCCAGACTTCATCATCTTCTAAGGCCCGCTGGCGGCTAATGCGTTCGGCACTGACAAATTCGGCTACCGGAAGTGTCTGACAATCACGTGCAAAGACCAGGTAGCGCCCATCGGGCGACCATGCCGGATCTTTTCCAGGAACAATCAGGAGATCGATATCACCTGTTTCCATTTTATATAGCGCAACTCCGCTAAAGCCGTAGAATCCCAGACTAAATGCAACCTTAGTACCGTCCGGTGAACTACAGGCAGTAAAGCTGTCGGTGATCAATCGCTTGGCCTTGAGTGAAAGATTCCGATAGGTGAATTGCGCATGTATCAGGTCAGAAAAGGCATGGCCTCGGGGCTCGCTATCAGGTGGGTACCACCTCCGTCCGGTTTCCAACCTGTCGAATACGTATTTTACTGCCCAGCCCTTGGCCTTCTCCAGATAGCCGGGATTTTCCTGTGTCGCCCTTGCAGCTACATTTTCAGCCTCGCTGTATCGTCCCGATGCTATCAGGGCACAGTACAAATGGAAAGATAACTTAGCATCTTTTGTGGCGTCCTGTAATCCTTCGCTGGCAATGGCAATCACTCGATCAAATCTATCCATGTTCATCAAGACTTCACAGCGTTGTGCACATAGCTCGGCATAGTCAGTACTCATCTTGGACGTAAATCTGAGAGCGCTATTGCAGTGCTTTAGGGCCTCCTCATAGCAGCCCATTCTATTGCAGGCGAAGGCCCGCAGCGAGTAACCCAGGGCCTCTTGTGGGCGTAAGACCATCATAGCCAGGGCATCATGCTCCAGCGTTTCATATTTCCGGGAGGCTTGATAGATGTAGGCGCGGATACGATGCGACTCGTAGTGCCCGGGATCATGCTGCAAGGCTTTGTCGAGAGAAGCAAGTTGCTCTTTGACTGTGACTGCCGTCATGGCCCGCAGGAAATAAGCCTCAGCCGTCTCGGGAAGCAATTGTTCGGCCTTTTGGCGGTGCTCCTCAATTTCCTTGAGCTTCTCGGCATTAGACGATTCAGTCTCCCATAGAATTCGAGCCAGAAGGGAATGGGCGGCCCCGGCAATTTCCGCGCGGTCATCAAGCAATTCCTTGAGCATGGTCACAGCCTCATCATAGCGACGGTTGTCCACAAAGATGCCGGCACAAAGAAGCCGGGCTTCGGGGCCAATGTGCCTGCTGCCAAGTATGGGCTTGATAGTTTCAAGGGCAGCGTTGCGGTCCGATTTGGCATACTGCTCGCGGGCCTGGGACAGGATGTTCCTGTGCCGAAAGCCCTCTGCTTCAGCTAATTGGAGCCGGTCATGATTCCACATCGAAAGAATAACAACTGCAGCGCCAGTGACGACGAGTAAGGCCAGGGCAACAACGGTTTGGGAGCGATGTCTGCGTAGAAACCTATGCACGCGATATCTTGTGCCTGGCCCTCTGGCCATGACCGGCTCATGTTCCAGGTGGTGCAGGATGTCTAAAACCAACATATTTGCCGTCTCATATCGACGGCTGCGGTCCTTCTCCAGCGACTTCATAACGATCCAGTCCAGATCGCCACGGATTGCCTTTTTTAGCAGGTTGGGTGTCGAGTTGCGGTATTTTGCTATGTCTGTCAAAGTTTCGCCGAGAGTGCTTAATTTTGTGGATGGTTTTGGTGGTTCCTGTTCGCGGATTACTCGCTGCATTTCGATATAGCCAGCTTTGCGCAGCTCTTCTTCGCTGAATGGCGTTGTACCTGTGAGCAGTTCGTATAGCAACACACCAAGTGAATATATGTCCGAGCGCGTATCGACATCCAGATCGCTCAGCTCCGCTTGTTCAGGACTCATGTAAGCGGGTGTACCGATGATATGGGCATAACGGGTAAATAGGGTTTTCTCTGTAAGTTTTTGATTTATTGCCTTGGCGATGCCGAAATCGATAACCTTGGGTACCGGCTTTCCGTCATGATGTGTTACCATCACGTTGGTGGGCTTGATGTCTCTGTGAATGATGCCCTTCTGGTGGGCGTGCTGGACGGCGTTGCAGACCTGAATGAACAAGGTCAGGCGTTCTTTAGTGCTGAGATTGTTTTTGTCGCAATATTCGGTGATTGAGACGCCGGTGACTAATTCCATTACAAAATACGGCCGGCCTGTTTCAGTCGCACCGGCATCGAGGACTTTGGCGATATTGGGATGATCCATTATGGCAAGGGCCTGGCGCTCGGCCTCGAATCGGGCAATGACAGATTTAGTGTCCATACCCAATTTGATGATTTTCAGAGCGACTTTACGGTGAATCGGCTCGGTCTGCTCGGCCATATAAACCACGGCCATGCCTCCTTCCCCGATTTTCTCCAACAGCTTATAGCGACCAATGATTTCTCCAGGTTTCTCTGTAAGAGAGCTCTTAAACTCCGTATCATGTTCTTCGAGAAGACCAGCAAGGAATTCTCCGGCATCACGATGGGAAGCAAGCAAAGACTCAACCTCGGCTCGTAACTGGGCGTTGGAACTGCAGACTGCATCGAGATAAAGGTTTAATTCCTCAGATGTAGTCTTTTGAATCGCCTCAGCAAAAATAGTCTTTACCTCTTTTGATGCTTGAGCCATGCATATCTCCTATCAATTTGCCACTATTTACAATGCGAAATCCATAGCGGAAACATGAAAGAAAAAATGTAAAAAAATTAATTTTTTATGTGGTAAGCCACGATCGCTCATAAAAAAGCAGGACGCGAAAAAAAAGCAAACCTTAAAAGCCAGACTTTAAGCTGTTAAACTTAATAATGTTATGTATGCTTTTCGTCCTTAACGATATCCCGATGTAGCCAGGCCCGGGCATAGGCTAAGTTATTAAAAACGGTACGATCAGAAACATCTGTAATACGAGCAATCTGCTCTATTGTCATCCCTGTAAAATAACGGAGTTTCAACTGCATTCCAATCTCAGGTTCTGACTCAGCCAATCTGGAAAGCGACTCATCCAGAGAAAGAAGATCTTCCGGTGAACTTTCGAATGGAGCTTCTAATCCGTTTATGTAGACTTTCTGCCAGCCACCACCCTTCTTCAAACTTTTCTTATGTCTTGCATTTTCAATGATAATCCGCCGCATAGCTTCGGCAGCAGCCTTAAAAAAGTGTCCCTTATTATCCCATCTCTGATCTTTAGCTCCGGCTAATCTGAGATAGGCCTCGTGGACGAGGGCTGTTGCTTGCAGCGTTTGACCAGGTGGTTCATGGGATAACTTTTGAGTAGCAAGAAGACGCAGTTCATCATATACCAACGGTAGCAGTTCATCTGCAGCCTTAATGTCGCCTCGTTTGATGGCATTCAAAATACGCGTGACATCAGTCATTATTCTTCTCGAATCTGGACGTCAAAATTTATTCACACTATTATATCGAGAATCAAGAGATGACTCAAATACTACCCAATTCTTCGAAAAGTTACCTTTTTCATGAACTGGAAAATACTGCGATTTTAAGGGGGACATCGTGTCTCCGTTTTGTCACTACAGACACTCATTTTACCAGTATCAAGTCCTATTAAATGTTTGTTTTTAGGCCAAGGATACAATTTATTTTATCAAAAACGTATTCAATGAAGATATGAAGAGCCAAGCATCCTTAAGTATAATGCTGTTAGTTAATGTTAACCCTAATAAGACTTCCGCAAAATGAGTGATTTTTGACAGAGGTCAGAGTTGATAAGCAA
>CAZHBL010000073.1:0-14336 GCA_964530105.1 uncultured Pirellulales bacterium
CGGGCACATACGCTCCCATATCCATGCCGCACGGGCCGGTGCCTATGGCCGGCGAGCCGGCCTTAAGGCGGAAGTCCGTTCCAGTATCGATAAAAACCGGGTTAGCGTCTATATTGCCAACACCGTAAGAGTGCCACTCAACTGGTAGAATCGAATTGTTGACGGCCAGAACAGTCAACTCGTCAATGCCTTCGAGAGTCTGCGGAGTATTCCAGAATATGTTGCCGTCTAAGTATGCGCCCTGGCCGGGACTTCTGCCCGGAAGACCAAGCTCGAAATATATCCCCGCTCCGAGTGTATTGCAGACCGTGTTATTAATAAATGTCAGAAAGGCATCATTCTTAACCTGGGCCACATGGTCGTTGTTATAGAAGATGTTGCGGACCATTACGTAATGTTTCGCAGCCCCGGCGGAGATTACATTCGACTCGCCGGAAGCTCGGTTAAGCTGGTCTTTGATGTAGTTCATAAAAAGATTGCCCTCGATATGAGCGTCGCATTCGAGGTCGAGCGCATCGTCTCCGCCGCCCGTGAAGATGTTGTTTATAATCTGGGGGATGGGATTGGGGCGTGACCTTCCATCAAAGTCGATCGCGTCGTTGTGGCCAGGAGTGGTCCCAAAGACATTGTTCTCGATTATAAACTGGCCGCCGTCAGGTATACCACTGCCCCAGATGTGTTCAGTACGGTTGTCCGTGGGCGTCTGTCCCGCGGGACATGTATCGGTAAAGACCGAGTTGCGCACAATCAGCGACGAATCTCTGGAGATGATACGTTGAAGAGTCGTGTTATCGAGTGTAACATGGTCAAGCAGAAGGTTGGATTTTTCAAGACCAACCATGCCGTCATCCGTTCGCCCATACTCGATCACCGCATAACTGATGCTGTTGTCCTGCATTGTATTGACAAACTGAAGGCCGCCCCACGTGCCGCCTGTTTCGGGCGTACGAGTGAACCGGATCAGCTCGTATTCTGTGCCCTCGGCGATAAGACGGCCCTTGATATTCATCTTTGCATCCGGATCGAAAAAGACGGTTGTGCCGGGTAGTATGGTCAAAACGGCGCCCGGCGGTATGGTCAGCTCGCCGGTGACAAGATAAGGGCCTTCCTGTGGCGCCCAGACGATGTCTTCTCCGAGCGAGCCTTCCGGCAGGTCGATCTGTTGTCGCTCGAACCATGTGTAACCCTGGTCGGTAACGGTCAAATCCGGGTCCGTATCGGCGTCGGGATCGCCCGCGTTTATACACGGTGACGTCTCGGCAAGCCGGTAGTCGTGATTTACCTGATCTACAAACATCGGGGCGGCGTTGAGGTTGCCGACGCCCGGCCATGATTCACCGAAGATGTCAGAATAGCTGATGTTGATGTCGGATTCGAGGTACGGGCTCTGGGCGTCGACCGGGTCGGTGGCGTCGATTATCGAGTTGGTAACATTGTAAATAATGATGCCGCTCGTAACGCCGTACTTGTTGTGAGACTGAATTCCGACGTCACTATGTCCGGAGGCTTTGGTAGCCACTATTGTTGAGTGGTTGATATTAACAATGGCGGTCTCGCCTTCGAATGTCTTGGTCGCAATAGTGGCGATTGTTGGGTCTTCGGGCGCCTTGTTATTCTCGACAATAAGACAATAATTTATATTTACCTCGCCGCCGTAAATGCTGACGCCCTTGTCCTTGCAGTCGCGGACGATAAAATTCTGAATTGTGACTTCGGAGTCGAGGGTATCAACGCCGTCGTCGTCAACGTTCGCCGCCACACCGTTGATTAATGTGCAATTTTGTCCGGCCTGCTGGCCATGGATGTATATACCGTCGGCGTCGTCGTTGGCGTGCATGTCCGTTATCCAGCCATTCTCGAAAAGAAGTGCCGTGCCGGATATTTCCGGCCCCATGACAGAGCGGGCAAAGAGGCAATCACGGAACGTCAACTCGCTGCCTGAGGTGATATGCCCGATTTTACCTGCGTTATCGGTCAGTGAGCAGTTCTCGAAAACAAGTGTCGAGCCTGATGCACGAATGGCTGGGCCTGAATTCGAGTGGCCAACCGGCGGTGAATGTCCGGCCTGAGTAATGTTCGTATAGAGAAAGGTCGATGGGGCCGCATTTTCGTAGTGCAGCTCGCCCCAGTTTCTGCCGGGTGAATATGCCGTAATAGTTATCGGCGAGGCGGCCGTTCCGAGCGACTGGATGGACCCTGCCACGTCGATGTCGGCGCCGTTGCTGCCGGAGGATACACCGTCGATGAGCACGAGCGTACCGGGGTTAAGTGTCAGTGTAACGCCTTGCGGGATGCTGAAGTCGCCGCCGGTGATATGATAAATGCCGCTCCAGGTCTGTGAACTGGCCATGTTTCCCGATACCGTCTGAATCGGTTCGCCGCTCCAGTCGGCCATGACCGTGCTCGTGTTCAGACCGTTAACTTCGACGTTCAGAGTGAAATCGCCGGAGCCGCTAAAGCTGACCAGCACGCTGCCGAGGCCGTTATACATCGTGACCTGGTCGGTGGACAGTCTGATGTTCGGATTGTCGGGAACCGAAAGTCTTGCCTCGGCGTCCCAGAGATTGCGATTGATTGTTCCGTCATCGTTCAGAAGCTCCACGCGCACAAGGACAGGTATGCCGGGCAGATAACTGTCGCGAACGATGAGGTTAGGGGTGACATTTTCCGTTTGCGGAGGAATCGGTCCGGTGCTGCCGCTGTTATTGGGGAAATCATTGGTCGAGCCTGTGTCGTACCAGATGTCAATATATCCCCGTTCGACTTCATTGCCCGTGCCGTTAGATCCGTCGAAGGCCTGGACGATAATTCTATTTATGCCGGGATTGAGGAATACGCCCCGGATGGACCATGTGCCGTTTTTCTGCGAGAAGTCGGATTCGGCGACTAATTGACCGTTTACAATCACCGAGTGTGTTTCGATCGCATTGGCGGTGCCGTCAAGATTGATGACCGGTATGGTAATGCGACCGAAGCCGTTGACTATGGGCAGGTTGCTGTTGATGGCGAACTTTTGCGGAATCTGTGGTTCGTCGCCGGCATTCGGATAGCCGCCGTACAGAATGCTGTTCCTGCGGTCGATTATGAACTGTTTGATTCCCCGCTGTCCATCGATCTCCGAACTCGGCACCCAGTCGCCGAGCAGCCGGTCGATCAGCGGAAAAATATTCTCCGGCGCAAAGACCGTATCGGCCAGGTCCTTGTACTGGCGATAATATAGCCGGATAACGTCTGGATTACCCAGCAGCCGCTTAAGGCCGTTCACACCCGCATAGCCGAAGATGTTAAACTGTGGTTGGTAGTCATGGTCGCCCTGACCGAGCAGAGTGTCGAGATCGTGCGGCACCAGCCAAAACCGCGGGTCCTTGACGCCGCGATACATCGCGTAGTCATCACCGCTTCCGGAGGTAAGGCCGCCTTCACGGTTGCCCAACAGTGCATCAGTGGCCAAAAATCGCATCCATTTCTCAAGATTAATGACCTGGCCGACCTCGGCGACGAAGCGGTCATCCGTAATGTTATTGTTGTTGAGTTTATCTATAAGGGTGAATAAGTCCGACCAGTCGTCCTCTGTCTCATTTGTTTTCTTAAAATAGTTATGTCGGTAATCATCGGGATTCGGAGTATGGCCTGGGCTTTCTTTGTAGTCGAGGTCGGCGAGAGTCCGGGGATGAGAGCCGTCTTCGTAGTAGCTGCATCGATATAGATTTCCGGCATCGTCGTCAGGGAAATGATTTTTGGCCCAGTCGCTGTCAAACACCTCAATGGCGGAATACGAACCGTATGTCCGGTTATAATCGCTTGCTGCAAGATTTTGCCCGTTGACCCGAAGCTGAACGATGTGTACATCCGCCGCGGGCAGGCCGGCCATTTGGAAGATTGCGCTGCCAATTAGCTCAAGTTGCGGGTATTTGCTGTTTATGTTCAGTGCAGTGACATTTTTCCAGGAATGGTCACTCCGGAAATTGATGTGATAGCTCATTGGGGGGTCTGCTCGCTTACGGTTTCCCCTGTTACGGACTCCGACGTTATAGCGTATGTCCGTGTATACGCCGTCAACGCTCACGAATGTGGCGTTCATCTGGGCGTTGCTCATCGGCTCGGCGGTGAAAAGATTGCCGCTATAATTTCCATCCCCAATGTCTTCGAGTTCAGCCCGCTCTTTCTCAGTCATTATCAGGTAGTAAATAGGCTGGCTGCCGGGGACCCAGCCTTTGTCCGTGCCGGAAGAATCGTCCACCTGGTAGAGCGCGTTTGTCATCTGCTGGATTGTCCCATCCACAATATTGGGAGCGGGCCATGTACGGGAATTGGCGCCTGCATCGGTTGCTTCGAGATAGAACTCCATGATTGTGCCATCGGGTTGTGCAGGTATTTCGGTCGCATAGACGCCATCACTCGCATCGCCGTCACCGTGTTGGCCGTCGTCAAACATCGATAACGTGCTGAAGCCGGCATCACCATCCCTGCGGTAATGTAAGGCTGCTGTAGTGCCGGTTGTCGATTCATCCAGTATGCGGGCTGATACTGTCACTGCGTCATCGGAACCGGGAATTATCGGCCAATGTATTGCTTCGAGGATAAGCGGTGCAATGTCATCATCGGCTACCGAGTTAACCGCTCCTGGCGTTCCGCCGTTAACTGCGCTTGCAGCCCAGTTCCGGCCGTACTCATTCGGCATATTCGCGTTAATCAATTCGAGCGATTTGCCGCCCCCATCGTGCTGATTCGACCATATCCACCCGCGATGAGTATAATCTTCCGGTCCCAACTCGCGCACGGCCCAATCACCCTCATCAGCGTAGCGGACACCGTCGATCTGCACACCCGTATCGTCAAGAATCTCAATCGACTCACCGTTGTTACTCAGCCGGCCCACCCAGTTGCCGACAACATTGCTTATCGATGGATAATGTGCTTTGAATGTATCTACATCCGCGGCCACAACGAGGTACTCCCCGGCCCCAAGAGCCACATCGGGGAACGCAAAGTCCACGCCGTTGCTGATACGCCAGCCCGACAGGCTGACAGGCCCGGACCCGCGGTTGAAAAGCTCGATATATTCCTGTCTGATATCCTCTACTCCGGGAACCGGATGATACGGATGGTACATAATCTCCGTAATCACAACGGAAATGGGTGCCGATGAGTTAGACTTGCCCGGCGTAGGTGCGGCGAGAGACTGCCAGTTATCGCTGCCGTCGGGCATCCGGCCGTAGGAGCGGTCTTCGGCCTGCTGTCCGAAAGCCACCTCGTCAAGCGCCGTGGTGCCGTCGGCGGCAAACAAGCCGACCTGCTCGCCGTCGGAGCCAAGCTTGAAATTAGCATGCAGCGTCCCCTCATCCGTCTCGCCATCGGCCCAGATAAGCAAATAACCTTTCGGAGCAATAGTAGTTAAAGACGGATTATTATCGGGCACTCGCCATTGGCTGGGAGCCGACAGATTATCCGTAAGATACATCCCGGCAATATTTACGGCCGAATCGCCGGAGTTGTATATCTCAATCCAGTCGTCATTATCGCCGTTTTGATCACGCACCGAGCCGGCATTATTAGCCATCAGCTCGTTGATTACCAGCGTCGCAGCAATGGAATTCGTGTCGCGGGCATCCTGCCCGCGATCCGAGGGCGAGACGCCCTCGACACAGACAGAAACCGCCAGAAATACGGCCAGAATCAAAGGTAGAAACGAAACTTTCACAGACATGAATTATGTCCTCCGTAGGGAGTCCCTAGGACTGTCTCCATGTTCACCGCTGCTGTAGACCGGTAAGAAGCGGTTTTATTAATAACCTTCGAACCTCAAAGTCACGGTCATCGACTATGAGGATGTTTTTCAAATTCAACATCTAATATTTATCTATTTTACCATCATATTGGACCTTAGTCAACCGAAATCCTAACGGCAGTATCTTCTGCTTTATTACTTTGAAAAAAGCTTGAATGCCTGATTTTACAGGAATATTATGCTTGAAGTTATTAATTTTAACGGATGAACCTCAAAATGAATCGACGCGAATATCTTAAAGCCGCCGGTCTTGGGCTGGCAACACTCTTTATGCCGGGATGTGCCGGTATTTCTCGAAGACTTGTACGTAAACGTCCGCCCAACATTGTTCTAATTGTTTCTGATGACCAGGGTTACAACGACTTAGGCTGTTATGGCGGCACGGAAATTAAAACGCCTAATCTGGACCTTCTTGCGGCAGGCGGAGTTCGGCTGACGAGCTTTTATGTAACCTGGCCGGCCTGCACCCCGTCACGGGGCAGCCTGCTGACCGGCCGCTATCCCCAGCGAAACGGTACATACGATATGTTTCGCAATGACCTTGTCGATCACGACTATCTCTATCCCAAAGAAGAATACGCCGTTTCATGGGAGATGGTCGGCGGGATGGACACACGCGAGGTGCTAATCCCAAAGGTGCTAAAACAGGCTGGCTATGTCTGCGGAATATTCGGCAAGTGGGACCTGGGACAACTGCGTCGTTTTCTTCCGCTCCAGCGGGATTTCGATGAGTTCTACGGATTTACCAATACCGGTATTGACTACTGGACTCACGAGCGCTACGGAGTGCCGTCGATGTATCGGGGCAATGAACCGACCACGGAGGACAAGGGAACTTATGCGACGGACCTCTTCCGGCGAGAGGCGATAAAGTTCATCGAAAAGCATAAGGACAGGCCATTTTTCTGTTATGTGCCGTTTAACGCTCCACATGGAGCTTCGAATCTTGAACGTCCGCGCCCCGGCGTACAGGCGCCCGTTGAATATATTCGTGCTAAATATGGCAGGTACGATCCGAAAGACGCCAACAACCGCAGAGCAAGACGAATGCGGTATATGGCTGTTGTTACATATATGGACGATGCAATAGGCCGGATAATGGATGTGCTGGCGAAACATGGCTTAGAGGAAAATACAATTGTTATCTTCTTCTCTGATAATGGCGGCAGCGGAAGTGCGGCAGACAATAGTCCATTGCGAGGTGGTAAGAGCCAGATGTTTGAGGGTGGGCTTCGCGTGCCATGTATAGTTCGCTGGCCCGGTGTAGTTACGGCAGGCTCTATCTGCGATGAGTTTCTCAGCTCTATGGAAATATTCCCTACGATTTGTAAGGCGGCTTCAGTTCAACCTCCGACATCGGTAGTGCTTGACGGTTTTGATATGAAGACCGTGCTGGCGGGCAAACAAAAGTCGCCTCGGAAAGAAATGTGCTGGCAGCGCAGAGGAGATAAAGCGGCCCGCGTCGGAAATTACAAATGGGTCGAATCATCGCATGGTTCGGGATTGTTCGAGCTGTCCACAGATGTCAGCGAGCAGCATGATTTATCGAAAGAAAAGCCCGAAGTATTGAGTATGGTCAAGTCGCATTTTGCCGCTTGGGAAAAACACATGGAGGAGGCCGAACCACGCGGACCTTTTAAGAATTTCTGAGAGAAATGGTATGACATCCCCGGATAGCGGAAGTCTATATAAGATTCGAAGCTACTGCGCGTTCGTACCGCCAATGGTCTATTGGGTCCCCATTTCGTAAAAAAATGGCGAAATGGGAACCCTTCAGCAAGGCAACTGATGTGAGAGGCGGTATTGTCGGGGAGTACAGCCACAAAGGGACTTGAATGAAACATTGAACCTGCTCAGTGAACTGAAGCCGGACGCGTAGGCGATTTCGAGGATTTTCTTGTTTGTAGTCACCAGCATCCGCTGGGCGTGCTGTACGCGATGCTGGATAATGAAGTTATTCAGGGTAATGGCGAATGTTCGTCTGAACAGGTCGCCTGCATAATCCGGGTGCAGGCCTACAGCGGCAGCTACATCGGCGATACGAATCCGCCTTGTGTAGTTCTGAGCGATAAACCTCGCCATCGGCTCAATTTTGCCGGTATTTTGTATACCCACAGGCCTTGTACCGTGATCGTGAGATGGGCTGCCCAGTGGCGTGTTGTCGTCTGCGAGATTGCCAGCAAGGCGGAGCAGGCGTGCCTTGATCTCAAGCAGTACGATTTCATGGAAACGCGTCGAGTTGTAGTTAATGTCCTGATGCCACTGCTCAAACAACGCCTTGTCCGCGTACGACTGTGAGGGATTGGGCTCCTGAATGAGACGGCCGCTCAGAATTCGCTTGATAAGATTCTCAGGCAGGGCCCAATTCAGTAGCCAGGGAAGAGGCAGGGTTATCACCATATAAGACGTGACGTCTTCGTAGTCCACGATCTGGTGTGGGGTAGTCGCCCAGAACAGTGCGGGCCTGCCACCTTCGACGGTGGTTCGCTCACCCCAGAAGAGATAAGTGAGCCGCCCGTGCTCGAGGTAATTCAATTCCACCTCGGTGTGCTTGTCGGCACGAGGCATTAGAGCGGGCTGCCAACGCTCGCACGTAAAGCCGTATGGTGCAAATTCCGGGCGTCTGGGGTCAAATTGCTTCATGGACTTAGGAATACAACAACTTATTGCGAAAATCAAGGAAGAAATTGCCGTATTCATATTGTACTCTCGGCGGTGGTTGCTCTGAATCAATCGGTGTTTTCTCTGAGGGTATTATGCAAACAGCCGATTGCTATTGGACCCTGGCGCGTGGCAGAGAGTGAAAGGAGATGAGAATAGAAGAGTGCAAAATGGACAGCGACAAACACCCGAAGGCATGGCGTAAACCCATGAGAAGGAATCTCTTATGTGTTTTTATGACTGTCGCCGCTCTCAGCGCCGGCTCCAATGCGATGACAGCAAAACCAGAATCCGGACCCAAGGCCGCCCGGCCGCGGGTGATTGCGACCTCGGACGGTGAGATCGACGATGAGTGTTCTATGGTTCGATTCCTGCTGTATGCCAATGAATGGGACGTAGAAGCGATTATCACATCGAGTTCGCAATACCATTCGCATGGCCACAACTGGGCCGGGGATGACTGGGTCCAGCCGTACTTGGATGCCTACGCAAAAGTTTATCCCAATCTGGTCAAACATAACAGTCGGTATCCCACGCCGGAGTACCTCCAGGCGCACACATTCCTCGGAAACGTGGAAACGGAGGGTGATATGGATGCGGTCAGCCCTGGTTCGCAACACATTGTCAAGGTCCTCTTGGACGAATCGGACAACCGTCCTGTCTGGCTTTTGGCCTGGGGCGGTCCCAATACGATTGCCCAGGCGCTGAAGACCATTGAATCAGAGCACCCAGATAAAATGGCTTATGTGGCAAACAAGATCCGCTTCTTCTTTATCTGGGAGCAGGATTGCACCTATCAGGATTACTTCCGGCCGCACTGGGGCAAGTATAACATCCCGACGATTATCTGCGACCAGTTTTTGGCCATCGCATACCATTGGAACGAGATCATTCCCGAGGGAAAACACAAATTCTTTTCCGCAACATGGATGAAGGAACATATCCTGGAGGATCACGGTCCCCTGTGCGCCATGTATAAAGCGCATGACGACGGGCGTTTCCGGTCGGAGGGCGATTCACCTTCCTTCCTGCATATCATCCCGAACGGGTTGCGAAGCGCGGAGTCGCCCGACTGGGGTGGTTGGGGCGGCCGCTATGTAAAAGTTCGCGAAAACACATGGCTCGATCCGGTACATGAGCCGGGGTACCAGTATCCAGAGGGAAGATGGTACTCGTCATCGGCCTGGGGACGCCAGCGTCTGAGAAAGAATATCCGGAACGACAAGGAACTCATGGCGTACCTCAAACCCATCTGGCGCTGGGCCGATGCGTTCCAAAATGATTTTGCAGCGCGGGCCGACTGGTGCGTGAAGTCTTATGGCCAAGCCAACCACCCGCCGGTAGTCAAACTGGCCCATGCCCTGAACCTAAAAGTTAGGCCGGGAGATACGTTGGCACTGAGCGCAAAAGGAACTACGGATCCGGATGGAGATGAATTGACCTACCAATGGTGGCAGTACAAGGAAGCGGATACCTATGACCGAACTATTGACATCCGAGATGCCGGGAAACGGGATGCCTCATTCAAGGTGCCAGGCGAAGCCGCAAAAGGGAAAACCATCCATATCATCTGCGAGGTGACGGATACAGGCACACCACAATTAACGATGTATCAGCGGGTTGTCGTCGAGATTGAATAACATAATTAAAAGTCAAACAACTAAATAAAAATATTAACAAAAGGAAAAAAAATGAAATGTGCAAACGTTACAAAATCAGTTTTACCGTTTATTTTATTAATGTGTTTTACGAGTACTATTTATTCCCGGCAAATAGCTTTCCCCGGCGCAGAAGGGTATGGAAAATATGCGACCGGAGGACGCGGCGGTAAGGTTTACGAAGTTACGACCCTAAATAGCTCCGGCCCGGGCAGCCTGGGTGAGGCGATTGGAGCGTCAGGGCCAAGGACTGTCATGTTCAGAGTCTCAGGCACCATTGAGGGTAATTTCAATATTAGAAATGACAATATTACCATAGCTGGACAGACCGCACCGCCAGACGGCATTTGCATTAAAGGAAATCTTGGCGTTAGTGCCAACGACGTGATCATCAGGTATATCCGCGTAAGGGCAAACCCCACGGTTGAAACTGATGCAATAGGTGGCAGGTATCATAAGAACATTATTCTGGACCATGTGTCGGCCAGTTGGAGCAGCGATGAGGTGATGTCCCTTTACCATAATGAAAACGTCACCATTCAATGGTGCATGATAACCGAAGCCTGCGCCAAAGGGGGGAGCGGGCACAGATTTGGCGGCATCTGGGGAAACCAACGTGCTACCTACCATCATAACCTGATCGCACACAACGACAGTCGCAATCCGCGGTGGGCCTCCGGTTGCGGGTTCAACGATTACAGAAACAATGTGCTATACAACTGGGGATATCAAAGTAGCTATGGGGCGGAAGCACACCAGCGGGGCGACAGGCGCAACCCGCCGATTGAATTTTCAACTATCAACATAGTCGCCAACTATTACAAGGCTGGGCCTGCAACGCGGAGCGGGGTCAGGGACCGGATTGCCGAACCTTCGTCACGTTCCAGTAACGACAAGGGCAGTTGGTATGTCGCTGATAATTATGTGGATGGTTTTCCTGATGTTACAGCAAATAACTGGCTGGGAGTAGACGGCACCAATTACATACAACTGAACGAACCATGGCCGGCGATGGCTATTAATCAGCAAACCCAGGAAGATGCCTACAATAGTGTTCTTGATCATGTCGGCTGCTCATTCCCCAACCGCGATGCGGTGGATGCGCGCATCATAGAGGAAGTCCGCAATGGTACCGCGACCTATGGCAATAACGGTATTATTACAACTCCGGGTGATGTGGGCGGCTGGCCGGAGCTGCGCTCCACGGCAGCACCAACGGATTCAGACGGCGATGGCATGCCCGACACATGGGAAAGTAAGTTCGCATTCGATGCCAAAGACCTTAGCGACAACATGCAGGACAAGGACGGCGACGGCTACACCAACCTCGAAGAATACCTCAATGGCACTGATCCGACCGTGTTTGTTGACTATACCAGGCCCGAGAACAATATAAACACACTAAAGTAAGCATTTGATCACCGAACATACTCATCGTGAGCATTCTTTGCTTGACTTGATGGGGACATCTTCGTAAAATCGATTATTAGAAGTCAGCATTTGTTAGAATAATGAGGCAGACTATGTCAATAATACTGAAATTTCTTGGTGCAGCTCAGAACGTTACCGGGTCTCGACACCTCCTGGAAGCTAACGGCACGAAGATTCTCGTAGATTGCGGACTTTATCAGGAGCGGCAGTTTCTGGAAAGGAACTGGGAGCCTTTTACCTGCCCACCCGAAAGTTTGGACGCTGTTCTTTTAACTCACGCCCATCTGGATCATTGCGGTTTATTACCGAAGCTCGTCAAAGAAGGATTCAAAGGCGGGATATATTGTACTGACGCAACCGCGGAGATAGCACAAATCATACTACTGGATTCGGCCCACTTGCAGGAAGAAGATGCCGAGTACAAGCGTAAAAGGCATAAGCGGGAAGGACGCGAAAGCCCCCGTCCGGTTGAACCGCTTTATACGACCGCCGATGCCGAGGCCTGTTTTCCGCAATTTTCTTCTGTTAAATATAAGCAGCCCATTGCACTTGGCAGCGGTATTGAGGCGACTTTTTGCGATGCTGGGCACGTTCTCGGTTCATCGATTATCAAGGTCAAAGTCAGCAAGGACGGGCAAGACAGAACGGTCATATTCTCAGGTGACATAGGCAGGCCGGACAGGCCGATCGTGCATGATCCTTCTATTGTCGAACAGGCCGACTATGTCCTGGTTGAATCCACGTATGGAGACCGCGTGCATGAGGGGCCTGAAGATATCAAGAAGATGATCGCCGAGGTAATCAATTCGACGAAGCAGGCCGACGGTAACATTATCGTCCCGAGCTTCGCGCTCGAGCGGTCGCAGGAGCTTTTGTATTATATTAACGAATTGCTGCTCGAAAAAGCGATACAGCCATTACCGGTTTTTCTGGACAGCCCAATGGCTTCAAGAATCACAAAGGTTTTTCAGAAGCACCGCGAGCTGTACGATGAAGAGATGACCGAATTTATGAGGCGCAACAAGTCGCCCTTTGAATTTTCGGGACTGAAAATGGCTGGGACAAGCGATGAGTCAAAGGCTATTAATCATATTAGGGGCACAATTATGGTTATAGCGGGCTCGGGGATGTGCACCGGTGGTAGGATTAAACACCACCTGGTTAATAATATCACCAGGCCCGAGAACACGATCATGTTCGTCGGCTATCAGGCGGTAGGTACGCTCGGCAGGAGAATCGTTAACGGCGAGAAAGAAGTCCGAATCCTCGGCCAGGACTATCCGGTCATTGCCAGGATTGCGCGGATAAACGGTTTCTCGGCACACGCGGACAAAGAAGAGCTTTTCGAATGGTTGAGCGGATTGAAAAAGCCGCCCCGGAAGCTCTTTGTTGTGCACGGCGAAGCCGAAAGTGCAAACAAGTTCGGCGACTATATTCGGGAGAAAACCGGCTGGGAGGTAGTTGTGCCGGCTTATCAGGATGAAGTTGTCCTCGATTAAGCTTGACATAATACTATCTAAGAAATTATTCTTGACGGTAGGGCGGCTGATTTAGTATAAATGGAGCAGGAGAAGTCTCTGGTTTTTTCAGGCGCGTTAGAATAGTCGAAGTTATTTTAAGAGGAGGATAGTCATGTGTAAGAGATTGTTCTGTTTGATTATTTCTGTTTTGATACTTGGACTCGTTTTACCGGGTATGGCCCGGGCTATTGAAGCAAATCTGATCGGCTTCTGGACATTGGACCTGACATCCGGAACTACCGCTTACGATGCGAGCGGCAACGGCAACGATGGTACGCTCATGGGTAATCCAGAGTGGTCGGTTGGGAAGATCGGTGGCGCGCTGGAACTGGACGGAACCGGAGATTACGTTGACTGCGGTAACGGCGATATATTGAATATAACTCAACAGGTGACTCTCGCCGCCTGGGTGAAAGCCGATTCAAGTTTTTCATACCCCGACTGGTCCGGCATCATTATGAGGGGCGGGCCGAATATCGACACATTCGCATTGTACTATAATGGACCCGGCCAGCAAGTCGGCTTTAAGACTACCGGAACCAATCCGGAATGGATGGCCTTTCCTGCCGCCGGACTCTTTGACGACGAATGGCACCATGTCTCTGCTACGTACGACGGGGCCAAAAAGATTATCTACCTGGACGGCGAAGAAATAGGAACAATGGATTCTACCGGCTCGATAGAAACCAGCACCGGGCGCCTGCTTCTGGGCGCGGGAAGAGATTTAGTTCAGCCCACCCATCTTCTTGTCGGTTTGCTGGACGATGCACGCATTTATGACGGGGCGCTGTCACAAATCGAGATTCAGTCAATAATGGAAGGCGGCGAGAGATATCCGTACGCCCTGGGGCCGAGCCCTGCCGATGGCTCACTCCATGTGGGCACATGGGTAACTCTTGGCTGGGCGCCGGGAGATTTCGCCGTCTCGCACGATGTATATTTGGGCGACATTTTCGACGATGTTAATGAAGCCATGCGAGATTCGGACTTGTTCCGGGGCAACCAGGACTTGAACTCGACATTTTATGTTGCAGGCTTTCCCGGATATGCTTATCCGGATGGTCTTGTACCCGGCACGACTTACTACTGGCGAATCGACGAGGTCAATGAAGCCGAGCCGAACAGTCCATGGAAAGGCAGGGTTTGGAACTTCACAATTCCCCCCAAGACTGCGTACGAACCCATTCCGGCTGACGGTGCTGAGTTCGTAAATCTGAATGTGAAGCTTACATGGACGGCAGGTTTCGGAGCAAAATTGAACTATGTTGTCTTCGGCGA
>CAZHBL010000074.1:0-4134 GCA_964530105.1 uncultured Pirellulales bacterium
GACCAGGGCCCGATTGTGATTATGATCGAGAACTATCGCACGCAATTGTGCTGGAATTTGTTCATGGCCAATCCCGAAATCCAGACGATGCTGGATGCCATCGGCTGGACGAGCCCGTAGAACATAGGGATTAACCGCAGATTTACCCCATGAGATAACGTCTTTGCCCCCTATGGGACAAGCTATCTCACGGGGTGAACGCTGCTTTTTAAGTAAATTTTCAAATTCTGAATTCTGCATTCTGTGTCTCCCGTAAGGGATGGCTTACGCCACTGTATTCTTTTTTTTCTTTGCCTTTTCTCTTGCTTCTGTGTATTTTATAATCAAAGGCACAATACAAAAAAGAACGCAAAACTTCCTCGAATCGCCTTATTTTCATGCCGTACTCGTTTAAATCGATTATTTCGTTAAGGAAGGCTTTCGAGAATGAGAATTTTAATTAGATAGTGTTACTGAAATTTTAATCATTGAATGTTAATAGAATGCCCGGAATTCGAATTAATCATAAGTTATTTATTCAAAATAACTTAAGTAAATAGGTTATAAATGTGCAAAAAAAATCGTGAGATTTTTCTTGACGGATTGGCCGGTTTTCAGTTAGTGTGAATTTTCGCGATGGTACCCCAATATACGGGTATTGTACAAGGAGTTCGGATTCCCCGAAGGTTTTTTTTATCTAATCAAAGGATTGTGAACAGCAAAAAAGTATAGTCACGACCGTTGGATTAGTGTGATCCAAAGTTACGAACCTTACTTTGTATGTTGGTCGCTAATTTGTGAAGAAAGGAGGTAGTGTCAGATCGCAAAAACTTGTCCTATTGGATAAGGTACGGATACGATACAACTATAAGGTATGGATTGTTCTCGGTCGGTTATATTTGAAACTCTATTTCAATGAGGAGGATTATGATGTTTAAAAAATTTATTCTATTAGCTTCTTTTGTTTTTGTTGTGGGGTTGGCAGGATCAGTCCAGGCTGAATTGTTGATCAACGGCGGCTTCGAGGCCGGCCTTGAGGGATGGAAAACCTGGGGTGGTGGCTCAGGTTCCGGGGCCGGGGGTTGGTTCTATAATAGCGACACGCATGCGACTGTCATGGAGGACGGCACCGCACACGGCGGTGATAAGTATGTTGAGGTCGGTATCGCGGATATGGCGGACTCTTGGTGGGCCGTCTCCCTTGTTTTCCAGGAACATCCCGTAACAGAAGGGAAGGCTTATGAGATTAGTGGGTGGTTCCGAGATGCCGATGCCGATGGTGCCCCGAGTTTAGTTGAAGGCGGCGGGATGGTTCAATGGGAGTGGCGTGACACAGCCCCCGGCGCAGAATCCAACACGGATGATCGTGGCGAATTGGTCGAGAGGGTTTCACATAATTTCGACCTCACCGAGGAATGGACTTATGTTAGCGCGATAGAGGTTGCGCCTCCCGGCGTCAAGGGGGCCACTGTAATTTTTGGGACGACCTGGGGTGGAATAAACCTCGATGTCGACGATGGTTCGTTCATAGAGATTCCGGCAGCGAAGGATCCAATTCCGGCTGATGGTGCTTCGGGGCTTTCTCCTAAGCCTCCGCTTAGCACCTACATCAGCATCGACGTACCTAAGAGTATTCCGAACCCTGGCCAAAGTCCTAATCCGGGCGAGACATCATCTTCATTGACTGTAGAGGATTCACTTAAAATCACCGATCTCAACGTCGAACTTGATATCAGCCATACCAATGATTCCGACCTGGATGTATACCTCATAGGACCCGATGGTACGCAGGTCGAGTTGTTTACCGATGTTGGCCTCTGGAACAAAAACTTCACAAACACAATTCTGGATGATGAAGCAAGTAAATCAATAACGAGCGGTTCCGGGCCATTTACCGGAATTTTCAAACCAGAGGGCGGACTGTCGGCTTTCGATGGTAAAAACGCTAAGGGTACATGGAAGCTCAAGCTTCAGGATGACTGGAACTCCAATAACGGGACCTTGAATTCATGGAGACTGGTCGTCGAGTCTCCTACTATTATGAGTTGGACTCCTACGGACTATAACGCGTCGCAGGAGTTGTACATCAGCAGCAATTTTGACGATGTAAACGATTCTAATAGCACAGCATATCAAGGCAACCTGGCAGCCGATACAGCGGCCATTGAGATCGCGCTCGCTGTGGGCCAGACATACTTCTGGCGGATCGATTCTCTGGATGCAAGCGATATGCTCATAGCAACCGGCGATATCTGGAGCTTTTCGACCGCAGATGCCAATGCCACAGCTGCAGGCAATCCCGACCCGGCTGATGGGGCCATCGATGTGGTCCAGAACACAATTTTAAAATGGTCGCATGGAATCAATGCCGTTTCAAGCGATGTTTACTTCGGAACTAACAGTTCTCCGGCATTCCTGGAAACCACGACAGGCACCAGCTTTGACGTCGGCAAGCTTCCAACCAGCACGACTTACTATTGGCAGATCAATGAGACCGACGCCGATGGCACTTTACATACCGGTGCGGTCTGGAGCTTTACGACCGTGATTGGTGAGGCTACAGAACCCAATCCGGCCAACCTTGCCGCCGATGTGCCCGTGGATGCTGTCCTTAGTTGGAAGGCTGGAGCTACTGCCGCCTCATACGATGTGTACTTTGGAACTACAGATTCACCGGAATTCATGGGCAATCAGGTCGAGACTACATTCGATCCCGGTGGCCTTGCATATGCCACCATGTACTACTGGAAGGTCGACGCGGTCGAGGCCGATGGTACGACTCACGTCGGCACACTGTGGACCTTTATGACTCCGTCTGGTCAAGCTACAGATCCCGACCCAGCGGATGGTGCCATCCTTTATGCAACATCAGCAACATTAAGCTGGACAGCCGGGGAAGGTGCGGCCTTACACGATGTGTACTTCGGAACAGATCCGGATGCAATTAAGTATCAGGATAGCCAGACCGGAACGGATATTACGATTGATGGTTTTGCTCCTGAAACTACATACTACTGGCGAATCATTGAGGTTGAGGACGACGGAATCACGGTCCACGAAAGTCCTGTCTGGAGCTTTACAATCCCACCCGAGACAGCCTACGATCCCAGCCCGTCCGATGGCGAAGAACTTGCCTCAGACGCAGTTGTTATACTTAGCTGGAAGGCAGGCTTGAATGCAGAGGCCCACATAGTCTATCTCGGCGATGATCCTAATGCCTTTACCGATATCGCAGGCGCAACTCAAGCTTCGGAGACGACCTTAGATCCGGGTCCTCTCGAACCAGGAAAGACTTACTACTGGCGTATCGATGAATTTAGTACTCCCGATACGTTCACAGGTGCGATATGGAGCTTCTCCCTGGCAGCACCGGAACCAGAACCGGAACCCGAGCCCGAGCCCGAGCCAGAACCAGTACCGAACCTGATAGAACTATTAACACAGATCAACACAGAAGGAGACTTGGCCGGGTCTTTCGATACGGCCATCGCAGCCGTGTCGGCAGCCGATCCCTCTGTGGCAGAAGGGCTTGCCGGCGAAGATAATTTGACAATCTTTATCCCAACGGATGAGGCCTTCGCGGCACTGGAGTTAGAGTTGACGCCCGAGAACATTGGGCGACTGAATCTGGCGTTTCTCAACGATCTGCTGCTGTACCACGTAACCGAAGGCAGCCTGCTCGCAGCTGATGTGCTGGCAGTCGATCATTTGGAAATGCTCAATGGCGGCAACGTTAACCAGTTCGCCGGTGTTCTAACAGACAATCTTGGCAGAAAGTCTCTAATCACAGTGACAGACATGGAGGCATCGAATGGTGTAATCCATGTGATTAACGGCGTTTTGCTGCCAAGTAAGCTTCCGGAAGAATTTGAGCCGGAGCCGGAACCAGAACCAGAGCCGGAACCTGAGCTGTAAGTCAGGACTTAGGTGACAATTTAGTTTCTGTGGTTAAAACCACGGATTAGCATCAATTCAGGGGCCTGTATTGAACGATTCGATGCGGGCCCCTTTGCTTTTACTTTAGTAGTAGAAAAATTTTACGGCAGATCGAATATTTGTAGATCTCGTCCAGAATCTAAAAGGCTGCATCCAGGGGATAATTAAAGGAGAGGGATAATTAAAGGAGAGGGATAATTAAAGGTGTCCGCCTGCCCC
>CAZHBL010000074.1:4164-14263 GCA_964530105.1 uncultured Pirellulales bacterium
TTGTGCTTGCTAATGATAGGGGTGGTCATTGATTATTTACTATTTACGATTTATTATTTTTTCCTTTCATCTGCGCTCGGGATGTCTGTGAGATTGGTGATAAAATGAAAAATAGTGGAGCAAAAAGTCTTATCGGGTGTTGCGGTTTATATTGTGGATTATGTAACAAGTACCAATCAAAAGCGCCAAGCAGATGTATCGGTTGTAAATCAGGTGAACAACATTTATGGTGCAGTATTTGGAATTGTTGTGTAAAAAAGCGCGGATTTGAGACTTGTGCCGAATGTAGTGAAGTATTTAATTGCGAAATCTTTTTAAGAAGAAAAGTTGCCCAGTGGATTTCAGCGGCTGATAATTTACGCCGGATTAAAGAAGTTGGATTGGAAAATCGGCTAAAAGAACAGAAAGAAAGACAGGCATTGGTGGAAGAATTACTCGGTAATTATAATGAAGGACGGTCAATGAGTTTTTTCTGCAAAGCCTGTGCAAGGATGCCGATTGAATTGATTAACAAGGCAATAAAAGAAACAAAGAAAGAACTTTTAAGTGAAACAGTAGGTGTTACTGAATGTTACAAGAAGAAGGGCGTTGATTTTTGCTTTCAGTGTGATGAATTTCCCTGTGAGAAAACGAATTTTGATCCTCATTTGAAGGCCAGATGGATTAAAATGAATAATCGTATGAAGGAAATCGGAGTTGAATCTTATTATGAAGAAACAAAAGATTTGTGCCGCTATCTTTGATTTTGGAAAGAGGAAAAATAAAGGGGGCAGGTTTGTCATTTACGATCCATTCGACCCTGCTCAGGACATGTTTTCGATACCAGCTTCTGCGGGCACAAGTTTACTATTTACTATTTTTTCCGCGTTCATCCTGTGAGATAGCTTGTCCCATAGGGGACAAAGACATTATCTCAAAAGGAAAATTCGTGGTTAATTTAAATCCGCGTAATCCGCGGTCCAAGAAAATGATAACTGATTATTTCTTTGAATTTGGGCTTTGGCAGGCTAATATTTGTGTTGAGGTCGCTGTCATGAATAAAAGATATGGTTTCACACTCATAGAGCTTCTGGTGGTCATTGCGATCATTGCGATTTTAATGGCTATTCTTATGCCGGCCTTGAGGAGCGTCAGGAAACAGGCGGCGGGCGGCGTGTGTCTTTCAAATCAGCATCAACTGGTACTGGCCTGGATCATGTATGCCCAGGAAAACGACGACAAGCTTATCGGAGGTCACGATGGGCATGCCTCCTCACCCAGCGCAGACTATGACTGGGTAAAGCTGCCGCAGACCGATGACGGCACCGTAGTCGCGGGAGCCGCCGCCACTATTGAAGACAAAAAACGCGGCTGCGAACGCGGGGCCCTGTTTCCTTATGTGCAAGATGTCGATCTCTATCACTGCCCCGGCGACAGAAGGCACAGAACCGAAATGACACATCGCAGCTATGGCATTCCAGGCGGCATGAACGGCGACGTCGGCACCGGCGCCTCCAGTTGGCTGATGCAGCAGTGGGGATATCCCTCCTATAAGAAGCTCACGGAGATTAAGAATCCCGGCGTCAAGTACGTATTCCTCGAAGAAAAAACCGACGTCGGCGGCTACAACTGGGGATCCTGGAACCTGGAAAAGCAGGGGGACCGATGGTGGGACCCGATTGTAGTGCGGCACGGGCAGCTCAGTGTTCTGGGCTTCTCCGACGGACATGCGATTAAGCACAAGTGGAAGCAGAAGAGCACGCTGGAAATGACGTTCGTGCCCTATCCAGACTGCATACGCTGGCCCGTCTCTGACGGCACCGACGACCTTCAATACATGCGCCGAGGATATAATCCCGCCCACTGAAAGAGCAATTTTCGGATTCTCGATATAGGATTTGTTTTTGGGGCTGTTATGTGTTATGATAGTAACATTGGAGTCAGCTTGAAACTACAGAGTATTGTGACCGGATATAAATCCGTGGAATTGAGGTGGAGGCCATGAAAAAGACATCGTTCTTTTTATTATCAACCGCCGTTATAGCGACTCTTTGTCAAAGCGTCCAGCCGGCGGATAATCCGCAGCCTGTCCATGCCGGAACGCGAATCCTTCAGAGCGGCAACATGGTTGTGGAGGTGGGCGATCCCGATTCGCCGGACTGCCGCTGGAACCAGGGGCTGCGTTTCTCGCCAGTCGCCAATGTGATACGAGTGCAGTTCAACAATCGCGATTTCTGTTATTCGCCGACGTCCGGGGGCGATCTTAGTTATCTGGGCGGGATGCCAATGGAATTTGATATCGGGCAGGAAGCGTTTCAGCCGGACCCGCCCGGATATAATGAAGGCTCCAACGGCTCTGCATTTCTTAAGATTGGCGTGGGCATACTCCAGCGAAATTCCTCAGACTACAATTTCAGTACCAATTACCCGGTGATCGAACTGGCTCAGACTACAACCACGTGGCAGCCGGATCGCGCCCGTTTTGTCCAGACCTTGTCCGGCACGGCCAACGGCTACTGCTGCCGGTTTGAGGAAGACCTGATCGTAAAAAATGACCGCATCATCATGCACTATGTCCTGACGAATACCGGCACAAAAACGTTCACTACCGAGCAGTACCTTCACAATTTCCTGACCTTCAGTCAAAGAAATGTCGGGCCAAATTACAGAGTTTATTTTCCGTACCAGATGACGGCGTCACCGGAGGTGACACAATGGAAGCCGCCGGAGCTAAAGCCGGTGGGCAGGGGACATCAGTGGGTGGACGAAAATCCGCCGATGGTGAGCCTGGCCAATATGATTCTCTATACGAAGACCATCTCCAGTGTCCCCAAGATATGGATTTACAAGCCGGATGATTACCTCGGTCCCGATGCGATTGCAGTAGAGCAGACTGATGTCGACCAGCGTGTCGTTATCGATTCGTCGCTCAGGTCGGCTTATGTCGGAGTTTGGACCACCTCTTATCAGGTGTCACCAGAGCAGTTCGTTATCGTCACGCTGGCGCCTGGAGAGAAGACTGAGTATACACGCACTTACAAATTCTCAGCCGATGGCTCGATACCGCAAGACTGTACGGGCGATCAAATCGTTAATGGTAACGATTTGTCGGCGCTTTGTTCGGCATGGCTCAGCGAGCCAAATGGGGCCGACTGGAATTCTTCCTGCGATGTGTCTGCCGACGATATGATTAATAGCAAAGACCTTGCTCTTTTAGGTCGGGTATGGGGTAAGAATGCCGCCAATCCGGCGCCGGCAGTTCACTGGCAGATGGATGAGACTGCCGGAATGATCGCCGGCGATAGTGTGGGCTCTCACGATGGTTCTTTGAAAGGTTTCTCTACGGACGATTCTCATTGGGTGGCCGGCCATTCGGGCGGCGGCTTAAATTTCGACGGAACGGATGATTACGTCGAAGTGGAAGGCTATAAAGGTGTTTGCGGCAAGAATCCCCGCTCAGTCTCGGCCTGGATTAAAACTTTGCCGGACCCGACCGGCAGGCTTCCTGTTATCGCCTGGGGGCAGAACGAACCGGGGGCGTACTGGCTGCTGGAGGTCGATGAGGAACAAAGGCTCAGGCTGTCCTGCGGCTCGGGATTCATTTCTGCTAACGAGCAGCAGGTCGGGGACGGCAACTGGCATCATATAGCCGTCGTGCTCAATCCGGTCGATCCCCAGCGTCCCCTTATGAGCGATGTTTCGCTCTACGTGGACGGCAGACGCAGAACGATTTACAAGATGGAAGAAGCCGAGATAGACACCGGTTGCTCCGAAAATGTAAGCATCGGTGCCGCATACGATCTCGACAGTAATTACTTTACAGGCGCCATAGACGAAGTGGCGATATTCGACATGGCTATAGGCACTACCGCCAATTACCAGGCCTATCTGCATTAAGTATGGCATCTAACTGGAAATATCTATTAAGAGCGGATATGGTTAGATTGAGCATACTGATTATTCTTGGCGCGGTTCTTTCTATGTCGAGAGCTGATGTGCTGAGCGTGCATCCGGAGAATCCTCGCTATTTTGCCGATGGATCCGGCAGGGCTATCTATCTCGGCGGCCATCAAAGCTTTGTGGATTTGCAGGACAACTCATTCAACAAGGAGTTCATCAGGAATTCCGAAAGGATCCTGGACTGGAACGAATACGTAGAGTTTCTGAAGGCCCACAACTTCAACTACCTGCGTAACTGGGTGATATGGAGCACCGGCAGCGGGACAATGGCGCCCGTGAACAACGCCGTTGCCTTTCCCATGCCTTACAAACGCATACCAGGACACGGCAAGGCAAAGGACGGCAGGGACAAGTTCGATTTGACTCAGTTCGATGAAAGATTCTTTCAGCGGCTGCGTCAGCGGTGCCAGAGTTTGCAGGAGGCGGGAATATATGTGTCAATCATGCTGTTTGAGGTCTATGGATTTCTTAATGGTGAAGCCGTGGGCGATCCAAAGCAGACCTTGTGGGATGGGGACGTGTTCAACAAGGCAAACAACATCAACGGCATACACGTCGATTATGACGGCAATGGTAACGGGATTGAATTCTTCTACACCGATGACGAGACGGTGCACCAATTGCAGAAAGACTATGTCAGGAAGGTCATCGATACGGTCAATGACCTCGACAATCTGTTCTATGAGATAGCGAACGAGCTGTACGCACCGCAGTGGCAGTATGAGATGATTGAGTTTATTAAAAGTTACGAAAAGACCAAGCCCCGGCAACACCTTGTACTTATGTCTGCCGGAGGAAGGACCCGCACCGGTGCTTGGAAACAGATGGGCAGCGATGTAGCAGTAAACAGCCCGGCGGATTGTTTTGCGGTCGCGGGGAGCTGGCAGTCACGTCGATATGCTAAGAAAGACCCGCCGGCGAACAACAGCGGCAAGCCGGGTATTGTCGATATGGACCATGTGTCACCGGGAAGCAATGATGTGGGATTTGTCTGGAGCGCCTTTACCAGAGGCTATCATTTTAATCTTTACGACAAACCTTTTGAAAATGCGGACGCTGAAAGTCCCGAATGGCAGCGAGTGCGGCATAACGTTGGAAAAACGGTTGAATACGCTACCCGGCTGGATCTGGCTAATGTAGCTCCAAGAGATGATTTGGCGTCAACCGGATTTTGCTTAGCCAAACCGGGAAGTCAGTATGTCGTATATCAGCCCGGCGATGGAGCATTTGCCGTATCCGACCTTCGACCGAATGTGTCGTATCAGTACGAGATATATAGCACCGGACAGCATAAGGTTGTGGCCGAAGGACTGTGTAAGCCTTCCGGTTCGACAGAATCTTTCGGACCGTTGGGCAAAGCTGTGGTGTTATATCTTAGTTTGATGCCGGAGCATTAGCATCTGTTTAGCCGGGATGGCCATGCAATTAAACACAAGTGGAAGCAGAAGAGCACCCTGGATATGAGCTGATGAGAACAATCGGAACACGGACAGTTATATATTTGACGGTATTTCTTCTGAGCGTCACATTGATCGGTTGTGCGAGCACAAATCGCGAGCCGGTCAAGGTGCTGCCGGAGCCTCGGCACGGCGGCGTTTATGTCGTTGCACACCGCGGCGCTCATTATGGAATTCCGGAGAATACGCTCGTCGCGTATGAGGCGGCCATCGAAATGGGGGTCGATTTTGTCGAGGTCGATCTGCGTACAACGAAGGATGGTCACATTGTCAGCATACATGACAAAGAGATCGATTCCTACGTGACGGATGGCCAACACGGCCTGGTCTCGGAGATGACCCTCGAGCAGCTTAAGCAATTGGATATAGGCAGCAGCATAAGTCCTCAATGGAGCGGTGAGAGGATTCCAACTTTTGAAGAGATTCTCGAGCTCTGCAAAGGCAGGGTGGGCATCTATCTGGACTTGAAAGATGCATCGGTAGATAAGGTGGTTTCAATGGTCAAAAAATGGGGCATGGCCCGGCAGGTTTTATGGTACGCCGATTTCGACGAGCTGCAGCGTGTTGAGGAATTGTGCCCCGAGTGCATTCTGATGCCCGATCCGGGGCCGGAAGAAAATTTGCCGAAAGTCATCGAGCGTTTTGAGCCTTCGGTGATTGCCGCCGTGTGGTGTTATTATTCGCGGAGCTTCGCCAAGAAATGCCATCGGGCCGGCGCAATCGTTATCGTGGATGAAAGCGACCCATCCTGCTGGCGGGATGCCTTAGCGTGGAATACCGACGGCATTCAAACCAACTGGCCTGCACAACTGATTTCTCTGCTGGAGCATCGAAAACGATAGCTCGCAGTCAACGAGCCGGCGGGCGTTTATATCATGTCATAGTCGTAGGGCTTCCGCATTTGGCGGGAGACCCAACTGCTCGCTTCGGCGTCACCGACGAACTGTTCTTTGGCCGGGTCCCAGTTAAGCTTTCGGCCCAGACGAATAGCAATCACACCTAAGTGACACAGACTTGCCGACCTGTGGCCTATCTCGACCGGGCAAATAGGAGCTTTGCGCGTCTTAACGCAGTCGATGAAGTTGCCCATGTGGTTATTGCTTACATAAACGCGTTTGGCATCTTCGGGCAGCTTCTGCGTGAGAAGCTGACGGTCGCTTGCATTGATGACGCCTCTTGTGACCCATATCCAGCCGTCCGTGCCATGGAACTTGATACCGTGCTGCTGGCCTTTGGGGTCTTTGACGCCGCCGTGCCAGGCGCTGGCAGTGGTGCTCTTGCTTGTGTGGATGATGCCGTTGGCGTAGGTATATGTCACTTCGTACTCGCTGGCCGCGGTGTAGCCGCCGGGAATCATGTCTATAAGCTGTTTGCCCTCGATGCTGACCGGGCCGGAGCCGTCCATTTCCAGCGCCCAGAGGACAATGTCGTTGTGGTGTGCGCCCCAGTCGGTCATCGTGCCGCCGGAATAGTCCCACCAGTAGCGGAAGCTGAAGTGCGTCCGCTCTTTGACGTATTCAATCGCCGGTGTCTGGCCGCGCCAGAAATCATAGTCGAATCCTTCCGGGACCGGCGAGGTTTTGAACGGGCCGTCTCGCAGGCCGGCGGGAAGCCAAACCTCGACTCTTTCTATCTTTCCGATCCGCCCGTTGCGGACCAGATCGCAGGCCAGCCTGAAATGGGCGTCGCTGCGCTGCTGGGTACCGGTCTGGAGAATACGGTTGGTCTGCCGCTGAACTTCAATGAGCCGTTTTCCTTCATCAATTGTGAGTGTTAACGGTTTTTCACAATAAATATCCTTGCCGGCCTTCATTGTGGCCATGGCAACCAGCGTGTGCCAGTGGTCAACGGTACCACAGATTACGGCATCGACGTCTTTTCGCTCCAGCAGCCTGCGAAAGTCGGAATAGCCCTCGGCGCCGGGAAAAGTTTTTTGGGCCGCCGCCAAGTGGCCGGCGTCAACGTCACATACGGCAACGATCTGACCATATCTCTGGGCATTTTTTGCGTCGCCCGTTCCCTGCCCGCCGCAACCTATCAGTGCGAGGTTGAGTCTCTCGCTGGGCGGCGAAGATTCTGCCCTTTGCCTTCTTTGTTGGGCGGCACATTCTTCGATAAACCAGGATGGAAGTGTCGATGCAACGGTCAAAGCACCTGCGGTCTTGAGGAAGCTGCGGCGTGAGCTGATATGACTTTTAGTCTTCATGGTCTTCTCCGGTAAATATTTTATCTAATATCATTCCTTGTAAACTCATCCAGACAAAAAAGAACTTACCTGTTCAGCATAAGGATAGCACAAACTGTTCATTTGGCAAGTGCTTAATAACATTATTCTAATCATGAGGAAATAGATGTGCTCCTTGGGTTTGGCGGAGCACCGCCGTGTTTGAAGATTCTAAAAACTCATTCAACATCTGTATCCGAAGATACCGTACATATTTTCAATTGACTTTGTGCCGGCGAGGGATTAATACTGCGAATTGGTATGATTATTCCGAAAGCCCGTATGCTTTTGCTCGAATTTGTAAAAAGTGAATTTACCATGATAACAGGCCCGGTTTGAATGTCCGGCGGCCCGCTTCGGGAGATGTTCTTATGAAACGCTATTCAGTCCCAGCTCTTATCACTGTGTCAATCTTTGGAGCTTTCTGGGCGTACTTGATTGCCGATACTCTCATCAGAGAGCTGTCCAAAGACGTAACCTTTATAGATCTGGGTTCGATTTACATTCTCGGTCTTATATCGGGCGTCACTATCGGTTTGGCCTTCATGTTGGGTAAGAGTAAGCAATCGCATATTCAACATCAGTAGAGTGAGAATCCTATATGCGAAAACCTGGTGTTCATGGAGGTCCCCCGGGAACTGTTTTTAACATTCTCTTGACATTTATATAAACTTTCAATATTATAAACTACCGAAAGTACAGACGTTGTTCTAAAATGGTAACTGGGAAATATCGGTTGAAGTGATCTTACGAGACAATCCAGACAAGTTAGGAGGTTTTTCAAATGGATGATAAATTAACACGTCGTCAGTTCATTCAGGACAGTGCGGTCGCAGGCGCTGCTATCGGTGCCGGGATTGTACTTTCCAATAGTGCCCGTGCGGCAAGCACCAGCAAGATTTTGAACTATAACTCAGACATGGAATATCGCCGATTCGGCAAAACCGGTCTGATGCTGTCCGCTGTGACGCTGGGCGGTCACTGGAAGCGTCTGCACGCTGCTCATCCCGAAGTCCGGGAAGGGCATGATTGGTTTGATTGCGATCTTGATGACCCTGCATTTAAGAAGAACCGCTATGAGGTTGTCAGCCGGTGCATCGAGGTCGGCATCAATTATGTGGATGCGTGCTCCGGTGACGAGATCCTGGCCTATGCCGAAGCGTTGAAAGGCCGCCGTGACAAGATGTACTTCGGCTTTTCGTGGTATGAATTCGAGCCGCGGTTCCAACCCTGGCGAGGTTCGGCTTCCAAGTTGATCCGGGGATTGGACTGGGGGCTGCATCTGAGCGGGCTGGATTACGTCGATTTCTGGCGCATCAGTATGGAAATGCCCACGAGCAAGAACCAGACCGAACGAGAGGTCGAAAACGCTATGGAAGCGTTGAGCATCGCCAAAAAACAGGGCAAGGCACGTTTCACCGGCGTATCGAGTCATGACCGTGAATGGCTGAAGTATGCTGTCGAGACCTATCCCGAACAAATGGAAGCGTTCTGCACGCCTTATACGGCCAAAAGCCAGGAGTTGCCCAAAGATAGCCTGTTCGACGCTGTGCGGAAATACGATTGCGGGGTGCTCGGCATTAAGCCGTTTGCGTCGGCCTCGCTATTTGCCGGGGATTCCTCGCCGGACAGCCCGCAAGCACAAGCCGATGATCAGCGGGCACGGTTGGCTATCCGGTACATCCTGAGTAATCCGGCCATTACGGCGCCGATGGCGGGTCTGGCGAGTATTCATCAGGTGGATAACATGGCCAAAGCGATCAAGGAACGCCGTGAGCTGGACGTAGCCGAACGTGCTATGTTGGACGATGCTATGAATGAGGCTTGGGCGAAACTGCCGCCCGACTACCAATGGCTGAAGGATTGGGAGTATGTCTAACCATTCCCACGCCTACCGCCTACCGTGGTTTGTTGTAACAGTCGTGTGCGGGACGGCCGTATTGACAGCGGTGAACTCATGCTCGCAGAATCACACTGCGGGCGAGGAGCAGACGCTGCTTCTGGACAGTCCGCGTGCACACCAACTTGAAGGTGGACCGCAAGAAGAAGAGAAACCGTTGCGCCTCGGTAGTGACGAAGCGATGCGCCTGCTCGGTGGGAAGGAAAAGACCACTGCCGGCACAGCGGAATCTTCCGACCATGCCAACAAACAGTCTGCTTCCGATGAGTCACCGATGGCGTATTACGTGATGTGCAACGACTGTCACATGGGCTACATCGGGGAGCCCTTGGCGTTCGCGCACGCGAAAGCGGGTATGAGTTGCGACAGTTGCCATGGCCCGAGCCGCGAGCATTATTCGGATGAGAGCAATACGACCCCTCCTGATAAGATGTACCCGGCCGATAAGATTGATCCTTTCTGTCAGGGCTGCCATCATTCTCATGATGTGCCGCCCGGCAAGGTTGCCGCTCTTTGGATGAAGCGCAATTCCGACAAGACCAATCCTGATAAAATTGTCTGCACGGACTGCCACGGCGA
>CAZHBL010000075.1:0-14210 GCA_964530105.1 uncultured Pirellulales bacterium
TGAAAGCCTGTTTTAAATGAATTTATAGGACAATCTCGTTTGGGATGAGTATATAACCGCCATAGAAGGGCCGGAAAAATGAAACCTTCAATTGTCCGACAGTTTTATCCTTCACAAAATATGCCCTGCCCTTCGCCTGGCTCCAACGGTCTTTGCGTTTGTCAAAGCCCCTGTTCAAAACATCGATTCCGCCGTCATCCCTTAAAGTATAAAGTGCCGATACGTTATCGAGTCCGCGTTCGAAACTGTGGTCCAGCCTGGCAATTTCATACCACTTGCCCTGGTACCGGTTGACATCGAAATTCCGAACCGCCTGAATTCCGGGAGGGCTGCCGACACATCCCGCCAGTACGAAAAACAGCAGTAGAATTATAAATATACTTTTCATAATGGATAACCTTTCGTCATCTAAAGACCGGCTTAATCAGCGAGAGCGTAATTCCGCATCCTGCTCGATTGATTTATCAATCTATCACATAAGACCGGCGATTTCCATGCACTATGAGCAGCCACCGTATTATTTAATACGAAAAAATCCGGGACTTTGAGATTTTTTTTGGAATTTTGTTAATAAAAAGCAAATTCGAGCGTCTATATAAATGAAAGAAAGAGTTTTTAGTAGTTACTAAGATTACCGGCGAAAGAGCCAAACTATGGATTCGCAAGATATAATTAAAATAGGCCACAAAGCGAAGAGTGAGACCGAGGCTTTTATCAACCAGCACCTTAACGATAGGGCTAAAGGATGGCCGAAAAGCTGTCTTTGCGGCCCCAATTATGCAGAGTACTGCCAGGAAGGGCAGGTTAATAAACGTAAAATATCAGGGATGCTCCTGACATAATAAATTATACCGATTGGTTTGTTGTCCGTGCGGTCTTGACTTTTAACTGAATTTCAGCCAAAAATCGGAAGAGGCCTGCAACTGCAATCTCATGGTCTTATCCATGGATGTTGCCAGCCAGCGTTTTACGGGCGTAGCTTCTCCTAAAGATACAAAGAGGTCGCGGTCTATGTTTTCGCCCGGCTTGTTGCCCTTCCAGAATATCCCGAGCGTATTCGAGATGATTCCGAGTCTGTCATAGAGAGGGCTGAGCCTGAGATTTCGCGCACAGCATGCGTACGGCCGCTCCGGGTGGAGTTCTCCGCCAATCGCTTTAAGGAGAATCACAAGGGCTCCGGCGAAGTCCCAGTGGCACGGCATCAGCAGATCGATGGCCATCGCTAAGGATATTCCGGCTTTTTGGCCATCGACCGTATCGTGGATGATAATCGCTTTGGTCTGCTCAAGGAAGGTCGTGTTGTCCTTGTACTGTTTTCCGGCTGGGTTCGCTCCAGGTTCGCCGTAATCTCCGAGATCCAGGGCAATATTGTGATAGGGCCGGCTCGGATCCAGCGCAAAGACGACCTTATCAACGATTCGCTGCACCTGCCATATCTTTAAGGGGCTGGCTTTACCGATGAAACTCAGCAGTTTATCCGCCTGAATACTACCGACATCGAGGTTCATGGCCCGAATAGACGGGTCTTGACACCAGCGAGAAAGTATGAGCCGGCAATTTTCCAGCTCCTTTTTTCGCTCTGGCGGCCGCCCGCCCGATTCCTCCGTGCAGCGCCCGGTACCGATGGCCCCGACAATCCGCTCGGCTTCCTTGTCGGCCTCGTGATAGCATGATTCGAAGCGAGTAATAAGCTCTCTTATTCGAGTGGTCTGCTCGTCCAGGGGGGCAATTGCATTTTCCATCTTATCGATGTTTAACATCTCTGAGTCGGCTTCCACGCCGCAGTTCTGCCAACATATCCTGCAAGCCCCTTCGTTTGTATTTCTTTCCTCATTCATCTCAACACTCTATATAGATTATAAGATTTCCGCCACCGGCACGGAAATAAAAAAAGCCCCGCGAATAACAACGGGGCTGTAAACTGAAGCTGATTGCTATTTTTTTGCCCCGGTATACCAGCGCTTACGTACATCATCTCCCGTAGTTTCGTCAAGAGTAGTAACACGTCCATCCAACCACAGAATATTAGCTTTCCCGCCGGTCTTAAAAGGCTCGTTTATTCTGATACTATGTCTGAAGATGTCACGATATTGTTCTGAACGGCCGCCCCCTTGTCGATAATGCACCAAATTCATAGCACCGGGTGTGTCATTATTATGGAACATGTCTTGTTCGTCGTTTTCCACTCTCGGTTCCATATGGTCATGACAGAAGATAAATTCCGAAGGCCGCAGATCATTCGTACTTTTACCCCTGGCATCCGGATGAAAATTAAGGGCAAAGGCCGCTTCCTGAACTGCATCGGGGTCGACGTTATATATCAGCGAGGGAACACGCCGTAAGCTCGGGCAGTTAAAAATCTTTGTCTCTTTCAGATATGGTTTATATATAATGCCCCAATATGCAGTGCTGTCGCTAAGGGGTAGTAAATTACCTCCTGCGTCGTACCAGAGAAAACCGTTCGCGCTGCGGTAATTGGGTAGTTTGCGGTCGTTGTCGTCTAGGTACATGAAGACCGCAAGCCCAACATTTCTTAAATTTGATCTACAGATAGTTTGCTTTGCCGATTCTTTAACTCTTCGCATGGCAGGCATTATGATTGCCAATAAGACAGCAATGATCGCGATAACCACAAGCAGCTCGATTAGCGTAAATCCTTTAACATTGCGTCGGATTACCCTTCCTCTATCCTTCATTTTCTTTTGCCTTTCAAAGTGCTGTCTCGGTATGTTCGCGCTGATAAAACAACTCTCCTTCTGGTATGTAACATAATAGCAAGCATGGTAATGGTATCAGCAATCCCTTACATTGCCATCAACGTGCGTATCGCAATAAATTCTTAAGGGGATTACTTAATTAAGTCGCCCCGACCGTTGTTCCAAACACTTATTAGAACAATGTACCATATTTTTACGATGAATGCAACTTTTTTGTGTTTTTTATTGTTGATATTTTTCGGTATCACAATCTCGGAGCTGGATATTTGAAACTACGGCAACGGGCATCGTGTATTTTTTGCGGAACTCGGCCCGGATATTGAAAAATACTTTCAGGATAAGTAGCTATCTAACGTCAAATATGGTATGCTGCAAAAGTAATTTAAAGGATCAGCCGTAAGGGTGGACCTGATAATGGCAATATCAATCAAAGAAAGGAGCAAAGGGCAATGAACCACCAAAAAACAACAGGATTGAAGAAGAAAGTGACAAAGATTTTTCTGGCAGCGGTAGTTGGTCTTGTCATCTGGAATTCGGCCGCATCGGCACAGGAGAGCCTGGGATCCCTGATGGAACAGTCAGGGAGCGAATGGATAGTCGGCAAATGGGCCGGAGAGTCACCCGACGGCCAAAAGTACACGATCGAATACAAATGGGAGCTAAAACCGCACGTACTGAGCGTACATTTCAAAGGTTTCGACTTCGAGTATCACGGCATCATCTTCTTCAAGCCGGCCGAAGAGCAGGTCGTCCAGATAGGAGTGGACAATAAAGGGGGTAACGGCAAGGGCGTCTGGTCCGCCGAGTATGGCAAGGCTATAATGAAAAGCGAGCATACCAGTGAATACGGCGAGGTTTCCAGGATGGGATTCGTCTATTCTAAAGTAGATGCCAATGTGATGAAGTTGGAACTGTACGGACTGGACGAATATGGCACGCTCGGTAATGACCCGGGAATGACATTAGAGTTCAAGCGGCAGAAGGAAGAGGCACCCAAAAAAGCCGCGCCTGCGAAGTCGTGATAATTCAAACGCAGGACAAAAAAAAGACATAGAGTATCACTATCACGAAATGCGGAGCGGTACGCTGATCCGCGGAATTCACGAGCCGCCGGCGACAACAAGCTCAGGCCAGTGGTTCGTAAAATTCTTCCGGTTTCGGGCCGAGTGTGTTTGTGAGAGTTCCGAGTTTTTCGATCGTTGCTTCGATGCAGTCGCCGGCTTTGAGGTAATTGCCTGTTGCGAAACCTACGCCGGACGGTGTGCCGGTGGCGATGATGTCACCCGGTTCGAGCGTCATCAGGTGGCTCAGGAACGAAACAATCTGCGCAACCGTATGAATCATCTGTGAGCTGCTGGCATTCTGTCGGACTTCGCCGTTGACGGTCAGCTTCATCTCGAGATTCTGCACATCTTCGATTTCGTCGGCAGTCAGCAGGTACGGCCCCATCGGGCAGAAGCCGTCCGCCCATTTGCCGTTAAGCCAGTCGTAGAATTCGTCCCACGGCCGTTTGGCGCGGTTCATCTTGAAAGTAACAGTCCTTGCCGAGATATCGTTGGCGATGGTATAGCCGGCAATGGCCTCCAGGGCATTATCCGTTGCTATAGCTTTGGCTTTTTGGCCGATGACGACAGCCAGTTCGAGTTCATAGTCTATCGTTTCGCTGTAAACGGGCCAGGGTATCTCGTCGCCGGGATTCGCAACCGCCGTTGCCGGCATGATAAACGGCCTCGGCACGGTCGTTAAACGCGGCGAATCTGAAAGACCAAGCTTCAGGCCCGCTTCTTTGATATGCTCGACGTAATTTCCCGCCAAAGCGAGTATCTTGCCCGGCCGGGGAATTGGCGCCAGAAGCTTCACCGAATCGAGAGGTATAAGCGCCCCGGCTGATTTTTCCAGCCCGGCAAGTTTTTCAAGACACGCCGGCCCTCGTTCGAGAATCTCAATAACACTTCGCGGCGGGTTCGAATCCTGCCATATCGATACGATATCGATCAGTCCCTCGTCGGTTAGTATCCCACATGAGACTGATCCTTCTTTCGAGTAAGTAGCTATTTTCATAGCTGGTAGTTATACCCGATTTCGGCCGGGATGAGAATAGGCAAATCGGCAAAACCATTGCACAACTTTTTAGATTTGTCATTCCGCACGCGATGCGGAATCCATTCTCGCCAATGTTCTGGATTCCCACCTGTGCAGGAAAGACACTACTCATAGGGTGGGCAGATTCCGTCTTTGCCCACGCGGATCAGTGGACGTGTGCAACAACCCGATTGGATTCTTCGGCAGAATCAACCATAACCACATCATAAATCGATAATCTGTGCCGGGGCATAGCGGAATATGGGTGGGGGATTACGGCTTGGAATTGGAATTATCGTCTTTGTTTAAATTGTGTTTGGGTTTGAGACGGGCAAGTCTTAGAATAGTGTGGCGAACATAAACCAAGGGAAAAATAAAAGGGCATGAAGCATGTCAATTTTTAAGAAGAAGATTTATTTTCCTCAATTTCTTGCTGAATTGATCACTTATCAAATGGATTTCTTGGAAAAGAATTTTGATAAGCTGATATTCTTGACAGATGAATCTGGAGTATTGACAGACAACCAAAAGAAAGAATACTTAGATAAAGCTCATGAACTAATAATTGCTGACATTGTAATAGGCTGTGAGCTACATTTTCATAATAAGATATCAAGCGAAGAAGTGGGAGAAGCTGTAAGCATCATATACGGCAAGTATTTGACGGAATACAAAACAGTATCGAAAATGTTAGCATCGAAAAAAATAGAGAAAGTTATGGAACTGCTTGAATTCATAAGTAAAGAGGAAGAAAAAGCACAAGAACATGATGAGCATGCTAAGAAAATTGGTTATAGTAGTCCCTATAGAATTGATAACGACATCGATAAATTGAAATTCTACCTTTGTCAGGCGTTTCGCGATTATTGTGTGGGGGAAGATAAGAAATCTGAGAATCGGGAAGGTAGACAATTTGCGGCTTTCAAATTCGCCAGAGGGCTTGTTCAATCTGATGTTGTTACTCATGCACTAAAGCATTATTCCGTTACTTTTAAATAGTGATTATGGTGACAATGAAAAGGCGACGGGTTTTTATGAAGTATTGAAACCAAAAATTATAGACAGTGGAGATAATAAATGCCAGAGCGATACGATATACAACAAGTGTGCGAAAATGGACATCAAATAACCAGCGGCTATAACACCCGTCCAGAAGAACGAAAGAAATTTTGTCAAGAATGCGGTGCTCCCTCATTAATTGCGTGCCCAGCTTGTGGTGCGGACATTCAAGGCGCTATGATTAAAGTTGGGCAGAGTTTTCTTGACGCCAGGGCTGGCTGTCAGAGAATGACTCTTGAAAGCATAGCATCTGTTCCATCGTACTGTCCCAATTGTGGTGAACCTTATCCTTGGGAACAGAAGAAGATTACAACAGCCATCCAGATTTTTGTAGAGTTCGGTGACCTAAATGAAGAAGAAAAGAAAACGATTGAACAAGATATAAAAAACATTGCCAAGGATGCACCAGAGGTGGAGCTATCGGCGAGGAGAATAAAACGTATATGGGAAAGAGGTAAGAACGTCGGTTATGAGGTCATAATGGAGTTCGCAAGTCGTACAGCCGCTAATATATTGAAGGGTCCATAAGCTATGGATAGTTATTACTAATAGCTTACCAGATTCCGGGAAGCAAGTCAAACATCATCACGGTTAGTTGGGGCCCTCGAACACGAATTCCTGCATCAGCTCGGCGCATGGAAAGATGCAACCTTCCTTCGTTGATTTGTTGTTTATTCCAACAGGTCCGTATTTCCTTTTACTCTTTGGACTTTTCCAAGATTCTTTTACGCCGGTACTGCCGCACCAAATTATAAATGCCCAGCCTGGTGACGAATTGCTGAGTCAAGATATTAATCGCCGATGTTATCGATATAATCAGATTTACAAAAACAGGAAAATGAAGGTGTCAGGTACATTTTTTGAATTACAAATCAAAACAAGTGTGTTAGAACTTGACATATCGGTTGGAATCTGATAGAAATCATTTTATGGAAAAGATCTATATAGAAACAAGTTTTATCAGTTTCTTGTGTGGCAGGCCATCACTAAATTTGCTCGCTGCTGCGTGGCAACAGATTTCACTGGATTGGTGGGAATACCGAAGGCCGTTGTTCGATCTGTATACCTCAGAGCTGGTGATTAGTGAGGCTGGACGCGGAAATGAGAGTGCGGCTGAACGACGCTTATCTTACCTTGAACAGTTACCCGTTCTGAATGTAACCGATTCGGCTACCGCGCTGGCTCAGCGTTTTATTGACGAAGGAACGATGCCTGACAAGGCTTTTGGCGATGCCCTGCACGTTGCTCTCGCCGTGGTCCACCGTATGGACTATTTACTCACATGGAATTGCCGACATATCGACAACGCTCAGACAAAGACGCTTGTTCGCAGGCTATGTATCCATGAAGGTTTATCATTTCCTGAAATATGCACACCCCAGGAACTCATGGGAGATATTTTCGATGAAGAATCCGATTCTTGAAGAACTCTGGAAAGTCAAAGATGGAATGGCCCGTGAGTGCGGCTATGATCTCAATAAACTTGCCGACCTCCTCCGCCAAAGGCAAAAAGAAAGCAAGCATAAAGTCGTGGATTTTAGTGTAATGCGAACCGGCAGACCCTCAACTCAATGAAGGGGGAAAAGGGGTCAGGGACAGGGAACAAGGGGTCAGGCTTATCTTTATGCGGTAGAAGTTTACGCTAGAAATTGCTGCGTCCTTTGTGCTGCCTATTAGGGGCTAAATTTTATTTTAAGCAGTAGCCATTAACTGTGAGCATGGTCGGGTACTACTGGCCGACGAACACGAATTCCTGCATCAGCTCGGTGCATGGAAAGATGCAGCCTTCCTTCGTTGATTTGTTGTTTATTCCAACAGGTCCGTATTTCCTTTTACTCTTTGGACTTTTGCAAGATTCTTTTACGCCGGTACTGCTGCACCAAATTATAAATGCCCAGCCTGGTGACGAATTGCTGAGTCAGGACATTAATCGCCGATGTTATCGATATAATCAGATTTACAAAAACAGGGAACAGCCGCGGGGCGAAGATGAATACAGAAGCTTCCGCCCACTGTCTACTGTCCCCCGCTTGCTTGTGCTGACCGTCACCATGACCAAAATCGAGTGAGTCCACCACCGGATCGCCACAGATTTGTTCCACAACCTTGAGAAAGAGAATACTGCCAACGTTCCAGTCCATCCACTTCGGAGAATAAGCGGTCACCTCCGCAAAACAGATCCTCCCGTATTTCATTATGGACTTGAAGGCGCAAGGCTCGCCTGCGACAAAGAGGATGTAAATCCGCAACCAGTCCTTTTTTGCCGCCGCTTCAAAAATGGCACGCGTCGCGGCGTCATTTACCAGTCCACCCCCAAAAGCACGCTGATACGTGTTAGCCGATATATCGGCGGCGATCCGGAGCCCTTCTGCAACCTCCTCTTGTCGGGAATACGTGACCATCTTCACCTGCCCTGGATATCTTTTTTCAAGCCTTTTTGTGTGTTTCCGCAGTTTCTTTCGACGGTTGTGTGAACAAGCCTCCCAAAACCGATCAATATGATCGGGAATCGACATGCACCAGTGCAGCTCGGCCTTGGGGAAATGACCCCGGCAAAACAAACCCGGCATCTTTCGAGCAATCTGATATATGGAAGAATCCGTTTCCAGGTGATTGAAGAAAACCACATCAACCTCCCCGCGGCGCAACACCTTCATCATCTCGCCAACAAGCACACGGATGATTTGCTCAGACCGGTTGCCAATTACACCGCCGTAAACAACGGTTAGCTGCCTCAGTGTAGGCTTAAACCATGTCCAGCGTCCTATCTTGCATTTCAGGCAGCACTTATCAACCCAGCCGATCACCATCGCTGCAGGCCGCCCATTCTCCTTAAGAACAATAATATATGGCTCTGTACTATTACTGGTTGCTTTCAAAGTAGAAAGATATCTATCAATGTCCGCATTGATTTTTGGGTAAGGTTCCTCAGCTTGCATTTTCTCCCACACCTGGCGAACTGCTTCAATTTGTTCAAAGTCTCTGACAACAAGTACCTCCCATTCGTGAGAGGACTGAATGTCGGATCCATCTTTCATAGCCAACGTAGACGACGCCCCATATTTAAGACTTTTAGACAAAATCTACTCTGTTCCGGTTCTACTATAATATCGGCATCCTCATTTTAATTGCGACAATCTAAAGGCCACTTTTACGGCCTTTCATGTGGTAACGCCGACAAGAGCACGAATGCCCTTTTGTTTACGTCAATGCGACCTGTCTGTTATAATTAAGGCAGAGAAGCGTATAGACAAACCTTATAAACTCTCTTTGAGAGATAAAGAAACTATGGACAGCTCCACAGTCACCGATTAAATCACCGTTTTTTTTCGTTTGTTGACTCGTTTGTTTTTTCATGGTTTACCAACTTGTCCTTAATCGGCTTTCACACGTCAGATTTCGACGGTCGTAGTGAAATTATAGAGCAGGGCGGGAAATGTCAAATGCAAACTAATGCCGTCGCTCTTAATTTATCTAAATGGCTGTCCTTAGTATATATATTATATTCTATTAGTTGTCGGGTACGAATTCCTGCATCAGCTCGGCATTGTCGACCCACATTACGAAAAATGGGGATGCCGCCGGCCCGCGCTTTTTGATGTAGATAAGGAAGGGCCTGTTAAAGTCGAAACGTCTTGATTGCGGTTGTCCCAATGGAGGGGCAACAATTTGGGCATCCGATTTCAAGATAACTCCTGTCCGGCCGAGTGTGAAGTCTATCATCTGCATGGCTTTGCCCATGATATACCCCTGGTCGAGCCACGGCTGGTTACCGATTGCTTTGCCCTCCAATTCCGCGAAATGATGCGTCAGTTTGTAGAGCACATCGGGGACGGTCAGAGTCTCGGCAGGCCGTTCACCAAAACGTCCTCCTGTTACGGCGGGCTGGAGCTTTCGCACCTGCTCGTAGTTCGGGTCCTGCGTGAATTTGGAAATCTTCTGCTCGGCGTAGTCCACGGTCTTTCCGAGATTTTTCTGCTGGGGTACGCAGGCCAGCACGACCTGATACGGATTAGTAAACGTACACAAGTCGACCGCGAACTCGGTCTGTCCCATCTGCTCGTCATTGTTGTAATAGAGCACGTCAACTTGTTCGCGGACCATATTCGAGCTGTCGGAGTCCGGGCGGGTGCAAAACGATGTGACTTCGGCAACTATGCCGTTCGAGTCCTGGAAGTCGAATTCATTATTACCGGCATAGAACGGGTACTCGAATTCGATGTCCGCGTTCAGGTAAGAATAGGCTATAATCGTTTCAAGCGGCAGATCATTAATGTCACCAAAAGCGGGCGCCGGCTCGGACGGGAAAAGCTGTGTCATCTCGTCCTGGATTTCTGCGATTATCCCATCGGCCAGGAAGCCGGCCGCTGCGAAGTACGATTCGTATTCGATGTTTTTATCTGAAAATTCCGCCTTGTTCAGACTGTCCGCCAGCTTTTCCGCGCCCGGGATTTCGACCGGCTCGCCAATAATGTACAGCTTGAGTATGTCCCAGGCCATCTGGAAAGTCGAGCACCAGATGACGTTGTGGTATTTCGGGAAGGGACTATCAAGGGTGGCGACGATTGAAGTATGTTTGAGGTCGTTCGAATCTATCGCTTCGGCCTGTTTGGTTATTGTTGTGCTCTCAGGGGCAACCGGGTCGTGGACCAGCAGCGAATCGAACCTGTACATTGGCTCGCTTCCAATTACAGGTACGGCACCGACTCGTATATCGCCGCCGTCCCAATAGGTATAGATATTATCTTCATTTATACCACATGCCGATTTTTCCTCGAAAGCAACATGGAGATCCAGGAACAAGACATTCTGGCCTTCTTCCTCGTGGGCGATGGCATTGCCGTATTTTACAGCCTCTCTGCCGCCTTCAGGATTAAAAAGACCGGGGTATCCCTTAGCAAATGCAGCGGGAGAATCCATCCACGGATTCCTGTCGGCTGCTACCGCCATACCAGGATCGTTAGATGTGGTCAGTGCGTAAAAGCCGAAAGGCATGTGATAAGCGTAGCTGCAATGCCTTCCTGCTTCGGGCCCGAAATCCCACAGATCAATCAGGTCAATATCAAAGGGTGCGGGTGAGTCCACGTCAGCAAGCCGAAATTCCGTAGCCCCTGCATCGCCCGGGCAGACAAAAGTACCTGGCGTCACCTCAGCATACTTAACCAGAAGGTAGAAGCAGGATGAGATATTTGCCGATCCGCCACTGCCATCGGGCGATAAGCCGTAAGCCATAAATCGATTAATCGCCCCCCAGTAGGGAATTGTTGGAGCCCAGACGGAGTTCCTGCCGCCGGAGCGCGGCAATTCGTCTTCGTAGTCGTTGGCGTATATCAGCATCGCCCTGCCGAGCTGTGACAGATTATTGGCGCACGCCATGCGATATTCTTCGAATCGGGACATCTGCATTGCAGAGCTTATGACGGCCAGGACAAACAGGCACACAAATACCACAACCAGAATCTCGATGGGACCAAATTTATTCGCTTTGTCTCGCTGCAACATTTTTGTTTTTCCTCCAAAGATTTCCCTGGTTAACCGGCAGGGCATAACCTTCTCAGCATTCCGCGACAACTAACCGGATTCCTCCTGCCGGCAAATCGATTATTCTTACCAAAAGTTTACCAGATTCCGGGCAATGAGTCAAACATTATTGCGACCGATAACCTGTGATTGTGTGCATTGTCGGGTCCTGGCGGACTTCGAATGGCCCCAAATGGTTCTCGACATCCATTCTGAAGGTTCCGCCGGAGGCGCTTGCATTGTAGCCTTGTCCATAACCTGGGGGTACTCGCCACGAGTACGAGCAGTTTCCGCCTCACCTGAACTCGAACTGGCCGGAATGAACGGTCTGACCGGCGGCGCTTATGATTTTGAACTGCGGATCGGGAACTACAACTCCGTTTTTCTTTGCGCCGGGAACGTACAATTCCCCAGCCTGCCCTTCGAGATGGAATCCGACCAAGGCATTTCTGCCAGCATCCTTCATAAATGTCTTGATCTGAAACGGCGGGCCTATTTGAATTGAGGTAGTCCGGCCCGGCCTGATCTCGAAGTCGCCAAGCTCGCCGGCCCATGCGCGTGCCTTGATGGTATCGAAAGTCCATCGATTTCCGGCGGAATCCGGTTCGGTCAACTCTAATTCAACCGCAGAGTATTTGCCGGCGGGCAAAAGCCACCTGCCGTTCGAGCCGCTGAGGCGTTGATGAACGGCATCCGACCAGAGCGCCAGCTTCGCTTGCTTGCCATCGAGACTCAGTGTCCCGAACTGCGGCTTTGCCTGCCTGAATTCGATGCTGCCGCCGTCTTCGGCGACATTCATGCTGTAGTATTGCCCATGTATTTTAATCAGCCGGCTGAGCGGCATAATTTCCGAGTCGCCCGGTTTCTCGAAACCGAATTTCGAATTGCCGTCGAGGTCAATTGCCAGCACATCGCATCGAGGATCCCGGCTGTTCGCTATTGGCGGGGCGAAATATTTGTTGTATTTCCCATCGAAATCAGTATCGATTAATGCGATTTGGTAGCTCTTGCCTTCCAGAACGGCCTGCCCCCGGCGATAGAAAGCCGGACGAAACGTAATGTTCTTGCCGTCGGAACATTCTGCATAGAACTGCCCCGCTTTTGTCTCCGTATCCCCATGTCGTGCTGAGACCGGGCCGAAAAGATACGTCATGGTAAGCCGAAAAATGCTTAACCACGTACCCACATACTCCTTCTCATCGGAGAACAGTCCGTCGCCGTCCGTATCGAGATAGAGCTTGACTTGCCTGTTCGGATTCATCGAGCGGTAAGTGATGCCGTGAATATCCCTGTCTCCCATGCGAACAACGAAATACACCGGCTCTTTGGGTGCATCGGCGGGCTGCTCTCGCAGTTCCGGCGGCCTGACCATCGTTGTGCTATGGTGTTGAATACAGAAAAATATCGTTGGATTGTCCCACGAAACCGGCACGGTATTGAGCCTGGCTTCGGCGACAAGCGGGCCGGTCGAAAAGTTCGCCGGCGTTTTCTCGGGCACCTGCTGGAGTCTGCTCCTGCGCAGAATCTCGTACGGTGTTAACCTTTTCTGAGAGGACTTAGGCTGCTTTGAACTATTACTACCTTCCTCGGTGAGACCTTCTCCCATAGCAACAGACCAAAAAGCAAAAAGAGCCAACGTTGGTAATACGACGAAATATCGGATATGCCCGTTTTTTGCCATCGTATCCTATCCTTCAGACCGGCACTAACTTTCCGGTATCAATTCTTTGCACAAAATGTCCCATACCGGCCACGCACCCTGTTTATATAGGACGGCATCCGAACCTTTTTGTTACACTTTTTTTAGATTCCGTACTGAGATTTCTGTATAATTACTTTAGCGACTGGATATATGCCGATAATTATGGCAAAAAGTCCTTGAACTTGCAGCGTCGAAAGCCTTTAATATGCCTTGAGGTTCAGTTTGCAAAAGTTCGTTTAGGAGTTTAGAAAATGACTCTGAGAGGATTCTGGGCTGATACGGGCCGGTGGCTGCGGGCGCATAAACCGTTCATAGGCGCAGCTCATCAGCCGGAAATCGATGATGACGGCCTGATCAGCCAGAATGATGACTCTGCCGAGCAGGCAGGCGATGGAGCCGTGCCGGCCGGGGCTCAAGGTAATAATGTCGTTGTCAGGGCTGTCCCGCCGGTTGACAGACAGGAGTCACTCCAAAAACTGCAGGAAGGTTTTGACAAGCTTGTCGAACAATTGCAGGGTATTAACGAACATTTGAACCGCCAGGCCGCTCAGCATGAAGATTTGATGGGCCGGCTCGAACAATTGCCGGAAATGCTCGAAAGCTTTCCCGCCGTCGTGGAAAATCAGAAGCGAATAACCGAGCAGCTTCTCGAACAGCTAAAAGCATCGGCCGCAAAGAACGAGCAGTTTGTCGACGCAGTTGAAAAAATTCCGACTGAAACCGCCAAGCAAACCGATGCTCTGGTGAATATAGACCATCAGCTTGCCGCTGCGGCCGATATCGACGTGCAAATGACCGAGAGCTTAAATAATTTTAATGAGAGCCTGGATAAACTGAACCAGAGCACTATTGGTCAGACCGATGGAATTATTCAGATGAGCAAGACTTTTGCCGCCAGCGACAGATACCTCAAATATATTATATCCAGGCAGAATAAACGTTTTATGTGGATATTTATAGTCGCTATCAGCGTGTGCGTAACCGCCATATTGATTCTGGCCGGCATTGTCATTTATCTCAAATACTAATAATCCTTTTTACACGACAAAGATTTTGCCGCATTCTTTCATTCAAATATACTAACCAGTACATAGATTATGCTACACATTCATATTTTGCCATGGTATGAT
>CAZHBL010000076.1:0-14184 GCA_964530105.1 uncultured Pirellulales bacterium
ATCGACTTATGACGACCTTTACAACCAGGGGCCGGTCGTTCCATATTTTCTACAAACAAAACAGATTGTGGTTCTGCCCGATGGCCCAAAAGCCAATTATCGACGAATACGGCGAATATTCACCGACTTCCAATATCTTCAACGCCTGGGGCATATACACTCGCTCGGCTTACAGTAATTTGTGCAGGGATGGTATTGTCGGCAGCTACGGCTTAAACGGTTACGTTCTTAACATATCGAGTGGCTCATTTGAAGGCGGTGTACCTGCCAGCGCCGGGTGGAGAACGCCGAACGTAGCTGGTGCAGCCAATGTGCCGGTGTTCATGGACGCTTTGCGTTTCGATCTTTGGCCACTTGTAACTGATCCACCCGCTTATGATGAATATACAACATGGTCGGGCAACAACATAGCCCGATGTTGTATCAACCGGCACAATGAAGCAATAAACTGCCTCTTTATGGACTTCTCTGCCAGAAAGGTTGGACTTAAGGAACTTTGGACGCTAAAGTGGCATAGATATTTCGACACGGGTGGCCCCTGGACCAAAGCCGGCGGCGTCCGGCCGAGCGACTGGCCGGATTGGATGAGGAATTTTAAGGACTACTGAGAAAAAGGAAACAGGGATATGGGCAAACAAACCAGAAGGGATTTTCTTAAAGTGCTGGGCCTTACCGCCGGCTCGCTAATGATGCCGCAAGCGGTCTTCGGCAATCAGAAAACTGCTCGTAAACCTAACGTTGTGCTGATCTTTACCGACGACCAGGGCTCGATAGACGTTAACTGCTACGGCGCTAAAGACCTGTACACGGAGAACCTCGACTGCCTGGCCGCCGAAGGCACGCGATTCACTCAATTTTACGTCGGTGCTCCGGTCTGCTCACCATCCCGAGCTGCGCTTATGACCGGTCGGTATCCCCGCTGTGCCGGACTTCTGAGCAACGCCCCATCGGACAAAGGCCGCCCCGGCATGCCCACCGAGCAGGTCACCATTGCCGAGATGATGAAATCGGCCGGCTATGCTACAGGTCACGTCGGCAAATGGCATCTGGGCTATACACCGGAGACCATGCCGAACGGACAGGGCTACGATTATTCATTCGGGCATATGGGCGGGTGCATCGACAACTACTCGCACTTTTTCTACTGGCAAGGCCCCAACCGGCACGACCTCTGGCGTAACGGCACAGAAGTCTGGCGCGAAGGCGAGTTCTTCGGCGATCTTATGGTCGACGAATGCAAGAAATTTATCGACGGGCACAAGGACGAACCGTTCTTTCTATACTGGGCAATCAACATGCCGCACTACCCCCTGCAGGGTATAGAAAAGTGGCGAAAGCCCCACGGCGAATATATGCGGCATTCGTCTCCACGATGGATGAACTGATCGGCAAAGTCATCCGGCACCTCGACGAATCGGGACTGCGCGAAAATACCCTGATTATCTGGCTCAGCGACCACGGCCATTCCATCGAGTCGCGGACTTTCGGCGGGGGAGGAAGTGCAGGCGACTTCCGCGGCCACAAGTTCACCCTATGGGAAGGTGGTATCCGGGTCCCTTGTATCATCTCCTGGCCCGGCCACATACCTCAAAATGCCGTCCGCGGTCAGATAGCGGCAAGCATTGACTGGATGCCGACGATTGCGGAATACTGTGGCGTCAAGCCCCCCGATGTCAATATCGACGGCAAAAACATCGTCCCATTAATTGAATCGGCAAATGCCCCATCGCCGCACGATGTGCTTCATTGGGAGACCGGCAAGCACTGGGCAATCCGCCAAGGCGACTGGAAGCTGGTCCACAACGGTCCGGCAACGGAATACAAAGGCAGAACAATCCCACAAGTCGAGAACTTCCTGAGCAATATGGCCGAGGACGTAACTGAAACAAAAAATCTGGCCGAAGCACATCCTGAAATAGTCGAACGGCTGACCGGCCTGCATAACCAATGGCTTAAAGAGGTGAGCCAACCATAAACGACCCTAAGCAAACGCCTTTCGGAGCAGGGCCAGGCTCTTGGGAATCGCCGTTTTGTAGTCTTCGTTTCCTTCGAATTCGAGGGAGACGTAGCCGCGGTAGTTGTGCTTGCGCATTATACGAGCAATGCGAGGGTAGTCCAAATCGAGGCTGTACCACAATCCGCCGCCGTAATAGGTCTTTGCTTGCATAAAAACCGTCTTAGGCGCGCACTTATCGAGTTTGTCGTACGGGTCTTCGAGGAAGTTGCCGGTATCGAGCAGGACTTGCAGCCACGGCGAGTCAATGGCGTTGACAATTCTCAGCAACCCTTCGGGAGTCCGGGCCAGCCCCCAGTGGTTCTCGAGGCCGAGAAGCACGCCGCACTCCTCGGCCTTGGGCAGGCACTTCTCGATGCTGTCAATGACCCACTTGAAGCCGTCTTCTTCAGTGTACCCCGGCAGGATCGGCTCGATGCCGCGATTGGCCATCAAATCGTCAAAGCTCTTGGTCGTACCCCAGCGGCCCGTGTTGAGACGGACAATCGGGATACCGAGCCTGTAGGCGATTTCAATCTGTTTTAGCGTCAGATCGATGTTCTTTTGCCGTCTTTCTTTTTCGGGATAGACATAGCCCTGGTGCGTGGACATGCAGCACAGGTCCAAGCCGTTGATAAGTGCGTGGCGCTTAAGTTTCTGCAGGTAAGTATTGTCCTCTCTTTCCATCTGAATGAGCAGAAGATCCACGCCATCGAAGCCCATCCGAGCCGTTTCTTCAATACAGGTCTCGATGGCCATCTTCAGGTCGTCTTTAAACCGCCAAAAGGAATAAGTCGAGAGGGCAATGGGATTGGGACGATGCGACTCAGCACTACTTTGCCCGGCGAAAGTTTGCGATGTAGATGAAAGAGAGCCAAGCCCAACAGCAGCGGTTGCCGCAACCGAACGGCTGAGAAATGTTCTGCGTTTAATCGAATCCATAATATGTTTCTCCAATTATCAATGTTCCTTATATTTCGAGCCTATCGGACAACGAAACGATTCCCGGCGGCCGATTCGGCGTTAATCTCTGCGGCAATCTGCATAAACCTCGGAATTGCATGATCGAAGAACTGTTTGTAGGCCTCGCAGAAGTAGCTTTCCCTGCCATAGTTTTCTTTATCAAACGGTGCCCTGTCTTTCATGCAGCCGCCCCGACAGACGGCTAAGTGCCGACAGACAAGGCACTTATTGCATAGGTTTCTCTTGGCACGGGCAAAAGTTCGCTTTTTACTGCTGGAGACAAGTGTTTCTATCGGCGTCTCGAAGATATTGCCCAATCGCCACTTCGGCTCAACGAAAAAGTCGCAACAGAAGGCGTCGCCGGTATGCTCTATCACGATATACTGACTGCACTGCCTGTCGAACGTGCAGATCGAATGCCGGCCCGTAACATAATACGACAGAACCGAATCAAAGTCGCGGATACTAAGGTTTCGAGGCCCATATTCGTACCAGCGATCAAACAGCCTGCACAAAAAGTCGCCGTACTGTTTCGGTGTGATCGAAAAATCCGCAATTTCACCCGTCACCGGGTCCACTTCCACGCAGGGAATAAATTGCACAAACTTCACGCCCAGCCCGGTAAGAAAATCAAAAACTTCGTCCGGCTGTTCCGCGTTCCTGGCGTTCAGCAGGGTCAGAGTATTATACTCGACATTATACTGTTTGCAATTTTCTATGGCCCGCATCACCCTGTCGAACGTCCCGGCACCGGAATGATCGAGTCGGTAGTAGTCATGAAATTCTTTCGGCCCATCGATACTCACGCCGATGAGAAATTTATTTTCGCTCAGGAACCGGCACCATTTTTCGTTTAGCAGAATAGCATTGGTCTGGAGTGAGTTGCCGACTTCCTGGCCGGAAACACCATATTTCTTTTGCAGCTCAACCACCTTTTTGTAGAATTCCAGGCCCATCAGTGTCGGCTCGCCCCCTTGCCAGGCAAAGCCGGCCAGCGGAAACCGCAACTCCATGTAGTCTTTGACAAGCCTTTCCAGCACCTCGTCGCTCATCCGCTGTTTGCCATGACCAACCTCCGGCGCCCTGCATTTGTAAAAACAGTACTTGCAGTCAACGTTGCAATCCGAACCGGACGGCTTAATCAAAAGTGTAAACGGCTGCATTATTCTCTAAGTCCCTGAAGCATATTGCTAAGCTTATTTATCAACTCTTTATTCTCGGGCAGTTCGGAAATGTTCATATTTTCAACCAAATCAACGCTGTGATCATATAGCATTCTTGCGTAAATCTTGCCGTCTTTTCGACGCCATTCTGTATAGCGATAACGGTCGGTCTTGACAGAATCACCGCGAATATATCTGCTGAACACGGCCTTTTTCCAGGGCAGATTCGGATTGCTCAGAAGCGGCACAAAACTCCTGCCCTGCAGGTGGCCCGGCAGCGGCAGACCGCACAATTCACAAAGAGATGGATAAATATCCAGATATTCCGTCAGGGCATTTGTTTTTACGCCTCCTTCGATTCCTGGCCCTCGGATAATTAGCGGTGAATGCAGGGAAGTCTCGAAATTACAGTGTTTGCACCACAGGCCGTGCTCGCCAAGATTCCAACCGTGGTCGCCCCAGAGAATTACGACCGTATTGTCCCGCAACCCCAGCCGGTCAAGCTCAGCCAGCACCTTTCCTATCTGCGCATCTGTGTAGCTTACACATGCGTAGTAGCCGTGAACAAGGGTCCGGGCGAGGTCGTCGGACAACGGGCCTTTGGCGGGAATGCCGTGGTATGCCCGCAGCTCGCCCCAGTTATGAAGGGCCGCATCGGGGGCACCCTTCGGCCTGAAAGGATTGTCGGCAAGGTCGATTTCTTCTCTTTTATACATGTCACAATATTTCTTCGGGGCGTTAAAAGGTAAATGTGGCTTAAGAAAACCCAGCGCAAGAAAGAAAGGCTTATCCATAGATTTCAAGCGCCGAAGATCGGAAATACCCTTATCGGCAATTATCCCGTCGAAGTAGGCGTTATCAGCGACGTCGGCGGCTTCGTATGCCGGTCCTCGTTGATTTGAATTCTGATCCACTAATTGTGTATTTTCCTCAAGCAGATAATTTAGCCAGGAGCCTTTCGGTCGCCAAGGTTCTTCGCTCCAGCCGTCCCTGCAATCGTCTTTATGGTGGAAGACCTTACCGTTCGATATTGTGTGGTATCCGTTAAGTTTGAAGTGCCTGGCGATACTTAACGCGCCCGGCAGGTCCTTTTCAGCCCAGGTATCATAGCCAAGAAACCTGTCCTTAGTCGGCCTAACCCCGGTCAAAAGGCTGGCGCGTGATGCTCCACAAACGGGCACCTGACAATAGGAGCGGAGGAAAGTCACGCCGCCCGAAGCGAGCCGGTCGATGTTGGGCGAAATCATTTGTTTATGGCCGTAGCAGCCAAGCTGTGGGCGAAGGTCGTCCACGGCAATAAAAAGCATATTGGGCCTTTTTGTACCGGCACGATTTTCCTGCCCTGCAAACAAATACGCCGGCATACCGAACGCAACTACTCCCGAACCCATCGCTTTTAATAAGTCTCGGCGCGTATAGTGCATCATACTCATAGTTCTTCTCAAATTTTTCGATAAAATGATAACAGGAAAGAGTCGTTTTTGCCAGGCTTTTCTTACAATAGGCTGTTTCCGGTGTTATTTCTCGATCCGCATTCTTATCTTATCGGCTGAACGGGTGCGCCTCCCTACCGAGCCGTTTTCAATGCCGGCGGCGATTTGCTTGAATCTCGGCAGAGTGTAATCGAAGAACTGCTTATAGCTCTCACAAAAATAGCTCTCTCGTTTATCGCCCTGATCATTCCAGCGAACCCTGTCTTTCATACAACCGCCGCGGCATATATCGAGGTGCTTGCATACGAGGCATTTGTTACAGAGCTTTTCCTTGTTTCGGGCAAAGGTTCGCTTTTTGCTATCGTTGGCAAGTTTTTCCAACGGTGTCTCAAGAATGTTGCCCAGACGCCACTGCGACTCAACGAAGAACTCGCAGCAAAAGGCGTTACCCGTATGTTCGATGACGACGAAGCCAGCGCATTGTTTGCTGTACGTGCAGATCGTATGCTTGCCCATTACGTAATGAGTGAGTAAAGAGTCAAATTCGCGAATGTTCAGCTTTTCGGGGCCATAGTCGTACCAGAGGTCGAATAAGCTGCACAGGAAATCGCCGTACTGCCGCTGTGTAATCGAAAACTCCGCCGGGCCACCCGTCGCCGGGTCCGTTTCAACACAGGGTATAAACTGCAGGTAAGTCAGCTCATTTTCAATACAGAACTCGAACAAAGCATCCGGCCGCTCTACGTTGTTATTGTTCAGCAGAACAAGGGCGCTGAACTGAACCTCATATTTTTGGCAGGTTTTGATACCACGAATCACCCTGTCAAATGTTCCTTTGCCGGAATGGTCAAGCCGGTACTGGTCGTGAAATTCTTTCGGCCCATCGATACTTATGCCGAGCAGAAATTTATTTTCGCGAAAGAACCGGCACCATTCTTCATCCAGCAGAATTCCATTGGTCTGAAGGGTATTGCTCACCTGCTGGCCGGGGCTGCCGTATTTCTTCTGTAACTCCACGCTCCTTTGGAAAAAATCCATGCCCATCAGCGTCGGCTCACCCCCCTGCCAGGCAAATCCCGAAACTTCAAAGCCCAGAGACATATAATCTTGTACAAGTTTCTCCAGCACCTCATCGCTCATTCGCTGCCTGCCGTGCCCGAACTCGGAGGGCCTGTCCTTGTAAAAACAATATCTGCAATCAATATTGCAATCCGATCCGGATGGTTTGATCAAAAGAGTAAAAGGCTTCATTGTAACTCAGTTTCATCTGTCGTATTTGATTGGGGGAACAATTATGTCAATCCGAAGGACAAACATCAAACATCCGTAGTATAATCCCCATTTCCCGCTCAAGTCCGGATTTCCTGTTCCAGCGTCATGATTAATGAATATTTGGTTTGACAGCTTGGCGGTTACCTTCAGCGTTAATTATTGGCAGGTTCATCGCCTTGTTGAATTGTGCCGAGTAGTACGATCTTTAACTCCCGATCAGGGACGGTGCTTCCAGCAGATCGCATGCTGGAGACCAGAGCAACGAATGCTTCTGTTGAAGGACTGTCAGTAAGAATGGCCCCGGTTTCCTCGAATCGAGAGAGTGCCTTGATAACGGATGCACTACCATAGACAGCAATTCGCGCCTTGGCATCGGCCGCATCGCGGTGTGCATCGCGTAGATCCTCATCTGATCTGAGGTGTCCTGCTGCTGCGACAGCACGCAAGTAATCCGCATAGGCCTGTGATTGCAAAGTAGCCGCGTGTTTCTCTCGCTCAGCGGCGCGACTGAACCAGAACTGCAACGCTGCGCCCAATATGACTCCCAATACCGGGAGGATCGCGATCGTCCAATCATTCATAGCTTGTCGTTTGTTCTTTCATTTGTCCGATTATGTGAGATACAGTTTCTTAATATGGAGCAACGAGTATCGACCATCGAATTTTTGCTAATCTTAAATGACTTGTTTATCTTTTTACTTGTTATAGGCTGGTTTGAGGTGCTTCAGCATAGGATAATGTTTGGTGTTAAGTGTTTTCAACTCGGCATTTTCAGCTTCTGCGGTTGCGGCCAGGATGGCATCCGCAAGACCAACGCCATGGGACTTGCCGAAGTCACGTTTGTAAAGACCTGCGGCCTCTGCAATCTCAGCACTCACAGAAACAACACGAAAGAGGGAGACAAAATGCTGTAGAGCTGCCTGCTCTGCATCCCCTTTCACTCCAGCATACAATTCTGCAACAACTATAGATGACAGGATGATACGAGCGTTGTACTTGTTAACGAAGTCCACAGCTTTCATGTGACCACGAAGAAAATCGACAAGAACATCCGTGTCCAACAGTATTGACCTGGCCATAATTAATTTCTATCCCATTCGGAGCGCACTACCTTAAAATCAGGAAGATCCGCGCGATCCTTCCAGATTCCGACGGTTTTAAGCAACACCGTTTCCCTGTGATCGCTGCCGGCCTGATCAATGAGCAGATCAATAGCTTCTCTAATTAGCTCACTCTGCTTTTTCCCGGCGCTCTTTGCTATGGCGGCTAATTCGTCACGCTGATTTTCTGTTAAGTATATTTGCGTTCGTACCATATTGCACCTCTTATACCATATACATCAGTATTATACATCATTACCTCAGCCTGTCAATGACCTATTTTGCTAAAAGTTAAATATAAACAGCATGTTTCCGTAGCCAGCGGTTTGCCCATTCTGTTGCTTGCTCGGGCGTCTGTAATGTACCTTCAAGCTGTGCGATATACATTTCCTCGGCCAATTGTCCCAGAGCCGGGCCCGGTACGGCACCCAATTGAATTAAATCGTGACCGCTAAGGAGTGGTTTGGGTTGCAGCTCAACGTCACCAAGAGCGTTGATTCTTTTGCGCAAGCTAATTAGCGCAGCAATGCCTTTTCTGCCGTCACCTTTGGCTTTTTGAATTGCCCTTTGCAGCTCGTACAGGTCCCAAAAATACGGCTGGGCGAAAAGCTTCTTCAATTCTGCTAAAGACATCCTCTCATCGAGCAGCTTGCCCCTGTTTGCCAACAGGAACTTTATGTGTTTGTTCCGGTTTCTGCTAAGTTTCAGAATCCGGCAGCTTCGGACGGCAAAGTCCGTCTCACAGCCGGCAAAAAAACCGGCCAGCGCCAGGGCAAAATCGACTTTCCTTCGCAGTCGGCTTAAAACGTGAATCGCTGATTTTGCCTGCTCGCCCGCAAAACCGGGAAAAATAACATTCGCCAAACCGCTTTCTATCAGCATCGACGCCCCGGCGGCACGATTCGGATGAATGAGGATGCCTTCCAGTTCCATCGCTATGCGTTCGCCGCTTATCCTGGCGATTTTTTTCGCATTGCGGCAAACAGCCGCCCACGTTGACGATTCAATTTCAAAGCCAAGCTGGGTAGAGAATCGCACCGCCCGCAGCATCCGCAGGTAATCTTCGCCGAACCGCTCGATGGGACTACCGATCGTCCGCACGATACCGCTCTTAAGGTCAGTTTGGCCATCGACATAATCGATCACCTTTTTTTCCAGAGGATCGTAAAACATGCCGTTGATGGTAAAATCTCGCCGGCCGGCATCTTCCGCGGCGGTAGTAAACTCGACCGAGCCGGGGTGCCTGCCGTCGGTATAGCCGGCCTCGGTCCTGAACGTGGCGACCTCCACTTGCTGCTCTTCGATCAGGACAATTACAACGCCGAACTTTGCTCCGACCTTCAACGTGCGTTTGAATAATCTTATCACATCCTTAGGCTGCGCATCCGTAGCGACATCATGGTCCTTGGCGCGTCGCCGGAGCAGCATATCGCGCACACAGCCACCAGCCAGCAGGGCCTGGAATCCGCTTCGCTGCAAACGCTTTATGACTTTGATTGCCGCCTGTTTGTTCGTCATTTGCTTTTACTCAGTATCGTTACCGCCATCGTGCCCCATTTGCGCCGCTCTACGATTTTAAACTGCCCGTATTCTTCCAAAAGAATCACATCACCGCTGGTCCTGACAATAACAAATCCATCGTCAGTCACCTGCTCGCCCAACAATTCAAGCAAACCGCCCAAAGGCGAATCGGGCTGGACATTCATCGACGCCGCATAAGGCGGATCAACAAAAACTAGATCGTACATCTGACCACCGTCGCCGACAGGAGCACCGGCCTTGAAGGCATTAGTTCTCAGAACCATCGATTCTTCGGCAAAGTCAGCTTTTTCAATATTCTGTTTAAGTACTGCAATAACCTTCGGGTCCTTTTCTACAAATGTTACAAATTCCGCCCCCCTGCTCAATGCCTCCAGCCCCATAGAACCGACGCCGCTAAACAAATCCGCAACTCTCGCACCGTCCGGCAAATCGTACTTGTAAAGGACGCTGAAAAGCGACTCCTTGACCCGGTCGGTAATCGGCCGGGAACTCCGTGTCCTGGGGCTGAGCAACGCCATTCCTTTTTTTGTGCCGGCAATAATTCTCATCGCAATAATATACCCGAACTACCTGATTTTATCGAGAAATAAAGCAGGATCTTGACCTCGCATTTAAGCCATTTTGTAGTTGACACTATGGGCAACCGTCTGCTAAAATAATCATTAGCACCAGTAGAGTCGCATACTTGCCAGGATATTTCGTTTCGTTTTGTCAGAAATCTGAAATGCAAGGCTTTGTTCTATGGCCTGAAAGGTGGGCAGAGGAGGTCAGTAAAATGGCGTACGTATCAAATCCAAAAATCCAGAGGACAATTCCCATCGTTATGCTCATTGCTCTATTTGTTCTGAGTCCTGTGAGAGCTCAATCTATAGATGGCAGGCCGGTGGCTGATGCAGGATTATCTCGATATGCAGGGCAAGATCCAATCGTCCTCGATGGAACTGGTTCCTATGATCCGGATGATTCTGGCCCATTGATCTACGCGTGGCAGCAGATTTCCGGCCCCTCAGTAGTCATTAGTGATGCAAATACTGCTACACCCACGATAAGCGGCTTTGTCCAAACGAATGAGATTCAAGAATGTGAGTTTGAACTGGTTGTGAGCAATGGGGAACTGACCAGCACTGTCGACACTGCAAGAGTCGTTATCGTACCAGATTTCGGTGAGGATCGGTTCGTACTCCAGAACAGCGAATTTGACCCGCACAAGCCAACGCTCGTCTATTTTGGAGGAGGGGACTGTATAGACGGCACTGTTGAGTACAGCTTCTGCCCAATCGCCTCTTCCAAGTGGCTCAGCAGGGCAAATGTGATTAGCTATCCGGGCGGCTATGGGCCTGACGCTATGTTCGAAAGCATGCGTACTTACTATCACTTGGGTGATATGATTATTGTGTATTTGTCAAGCATGGCACCAGATTACAAGGAGCTTATCCAGACCGTAGGGTGGAGCACTGGCAGCCAGCCTGCAATCGACGTTGGTATAAGATTGAACCGAGTATATCAGGATGCCAGATATGCAGTGAACCGAGTGACCCACCTGGACGGCGGCTGTCGAATACTGGGAAGCCGTGGTGGAAGCTGGGGGAAGTACGCTCAAGTTGTTGAGTCGTTTGCGAGCAACTCAGTTGATGGCGAACAATGTTGGATTGACCACTATTGGGGAGTGTTAGGGCAGGGACAAATCCCAAAAGCTAACATCCTGGCTATCGATTTGTTAGGTTTCAGCCATTCAGGAGTACGGGACTGGTATGGAAGTTCACTTGCCGTTATAGACGCCAACAGATTCAACCACGGTGTCGTTGCAGGTGCTTACTGGTCTGTTATTGGCCCAGGCAAAAACCTCCAGTTTACTAAACAGAGCGCTATGCACTATTTTCGTTGGAATGGCACTGGCACGATCGGCAGTATGGACTTTGTGAATGAGCAACTGTATCAAGGTCGGCTCCCCGAACCTGTCACCCTTGTTCTTGTTGGTCCAATCGGTATTGGAGATACCAATAGTGTTATTCTCACATGCAGTGAAAGTGAAAATGCCATTGGTTATCAGCTTTTGTTGGGCCCTGACCCGTATCGTATCATGGATTACATTGTTATCTCAGATACGCCGCATCCACCAAACCAGGTTATGGCTGATTTTCCTTTCGAAGAAACCTTCTGGACAATCAAAGCTCGCGACTATTATGGCTCGACCATTTATGCCGACCCAATCCGTATTAACCTTGATAACCTGCCCCCACTGACAATTGACAATCTGACTAACGGCAGGAGATACGCCAGTATTCAACTTGCCATCGATGACGCCGACTCCGGCGATGAGATAGTCATTTCAGAGGGAATCTATCACGAATACATTGATTTCCAAGGCAAGAACTTGATTGTTAGATCCACAGACCCCAATGACTCGTCTGTCGTGGCAGCTACTATTCTCACTGGGGATGGTAATGATAATCTGGTGACTTTTTCCAATAACGAAGATGCAAGTTGTGTCCTTGCAGGTTTTACGATTACAGCTGCTAACAACGGTATTTATTGCTCCGGTGCGTCGCCCAGAATTACCAGTTGCAACGTTGTCGGTAATGCTGGCGATGGTATGAAATTGTATATGGGCAGCAACCCAACCATTTCCACCTGCATCGTCGCCGGGAATGGCGACTCGGGCATAGCAATGTTAATTTACAAATCTGGGCGTACGATCCTTTTCAACTCTCCGACTATAGTTAATTGCACGATTGTCGACAACTCCGAGATTGGCACATCCGAAGGGAAACCTAAGGTCCTTAACTCCATTATCTATGGTAACAGTGTTCAGATAGCAGGCGTTTCCGCCACAGTGACTTACAGCGATGTTCAAGGTGGTTGGCCAGGCGAAGGCAATATCGACGTTGGTCCACTGTTCGCCGATCCCGGCTACTGGGCTGATGTCAACGATCCGAATATTGCTGTAGAGTCGAATGATCCCAACGCCGTCTGGATTGATGGTGATTACCATTTGAAGTCTCAAGCGGGCCGATGGGATTTTATTAACCAAAGCTGGATTCAAGATGATGTAACCAGCCCATGTATTGATGCCGGCGATCCGACAAGTCCGGTTGGTCTTGAGCCGACACCCAACGGCGGCAGAATCAACATGGGCGCCTACGGTTGCACGGCAGAGGCAAGTAAGTCCTCGTGATAAGCTCACGATTGATTATTGATTATTTTTACCGTGTAATCCACAATCCAAGAAATTGATTATCCATAGCACCTAATACACATTACTCTCTACGCAATACGAACAAAGAACGCCGTATCATGGAGATTTTTCCGGAATTAGCCCGCCCTTTTACGTTTAGATTCGTATAATGATTAACAAATTGAATAAAGAATACAGTATAGCCCGCACCCATGCGGTGCCGGGTCCAATTGAAGTCCTGAGTGGAATTGAAGGAAAAAATGTAGAATAATGAAAAAACAGGTGAAAAAGAGTAGAAAACAACGAAAAATTGAGCTTGATTTGAAAAAACAAACCCAATTTCCAAAAGAGTAAAACGAGCGTAAGTATATATATGAAAGGTGATTGTGAAGATTTTCATGCTTTGGGGCGGCGAGAAAACAAAGCCAATTCAAAGCCAATCTTAAGGAAAGGCAAAAGTAAAAAGGTAAAAGGAAAAACGAAAGTATATCCGGAGTTTCTCCGGTTGACGAGTTGAAAAAACAAAGCCAATTTGCGATGGCGAGAAATATCGCAAGGTCTTATATGAAAGGATCTTATTGCAATAACTCATCCTTCAGGGCACGAAAAAACAAAGCCAATCTTGGGGAAAGGCAAAAGTAAAAAGGCAAAATGAAAGTAAATCCGGAGTTTCTCCGGAGGGGCGATTTGAAAAAACAAAGCCAATTTGCCAGCAGCCAATCGGCGTAAACTCTTTTACGTAAGGTGTATATGACAATATACCGCCCTGTTGAGCACGAAAAAACAAAGCCAATTCAAAGCCAATCGCCGGCCTTTTGCCGGAAATCCAGATGTTCTCAGCCTTTGAGGACGGCCAAGGGGACCATGCGAGCGACGGGTTTTGCCCAGCCGCACTCGACGACGATTCGGACGACTTCGTCGATGTCTTTGTAGGCACCAGGCGATTCTTCCTTGATTTTGCTCCTGTTGCCGGCGATGAGCTTTACGCCCTCCATGCTGCGTTTGAACTGCTCGTCGCTAATCAATGCAGGTGTGACAATCCTGCCCCTGCGGGATTTTCCCCGGGCGGCGGTACGGCTCATCACCCTGCCGGCACCGTGGTTGACCGAACTGAGAGATTCGGCGGAATCGCCGGTTCCGACGAGCAGATAACTCGCTGTGCCCATTGAGCCGGGAGTAATTATGGGTTGGCCCGTTTGTGAGAAAACGCTCGCTGACATGCGCTTCGGGCCAAAGGCGCGGGTGGCGCCTTTGCGGTGGACCCAAAGCTCGCTGCCGCCGTGTTTTTCGAGCTTGGCCATATTGTGGGTGACATCGTAGATGAGCTTCAGCGGAGTCGGGCCGAACATCCTGTTGAAACAGCGCCTGACGAGCAGGGCCATAATGTGACGATTGGTAAATCCGAAGTTGGCAGCGGCGTGCATCGCAGAAATATAGCTTTTGCCGGGGCCGCTGTTTGTGGGCAGATACGAGAGCATTTTAGGCCTGTCGGCATTCTCAGGCCTGGCGGCGGCTACATTCATATATTGGTCGGCAATTTCGT
>CAZHBL010000077.1:0-14152 GCA_964530105.1 uncultured Pirellulales bacterium
GGTAATAGGCCAAAACCGCCCGCTCGACCGCATCCCGCACATAATCAGGGAATACTTGCTTGCCGAATTCTTCTTCCTCGGCAAATATTTGCTCGATCAGCTCGGGCGGAACGTTGCCGTCGCTGCTGTAATCCGTGCCGATAGGCTTTTCGGTCAATGTTCTTCTGACAGCCAGCCTGAGATTCGCGAAATCATCCCGCGTTTTGAGCAGCTCGACGATCGGTTTGTCCAGCATTAAATCCGCGAAAAGGGTTCGCACTGCTGTTCTTTGCTGTTGCAGGACATCCTGGACTTCGGCGAAATTCCTGCCGCCTGCCGGCAGGGCGTACTCCGTGCCGCTCAATAAATCGGCGGCCTGCTGGAAACCGGACGCATTGGCCATATCGAGCAAGGTAGCTCTGGAGAGCATCTGGATTTCGAGCGCGCGGACCAGAGCCGTCTGGTATGTATATCGCCAGTCGTCACCGCCAATGGGCGGATACATGTAAAAATCAAGAATAGCTTGTTCTGCAAGTTCGCGCATTGATTGTTAATCTTTGAATAATTCTTTTGCCAGATCGATCTCAAGCTCCTTGCGTGCCTGGTCCAGCAGCACATCCAGAGAGACGTTGGTCTTTATTTGGCCGCGTTTTAAGATAAAGCCGGCGCCTATATCCTGTTTTTGATCGGACAATTTCAGCTCGCCTTTGCCCTTCGAGGACAACTGCTGGTTGACCTGGTCGATAAGATCCTGATTGATGCGATTCTCGTTCTTGTCAACGACGATTTCTTCGGTGCCGGTCTCGACCGCTTCGAGCATCAATTTCATGCAGAGTGTTCGATACTCCTGCTCCGGCAGGTTCTGCAGTTGTTGGTGCGCCTGCTCGAAAACTTCATCGAGTATCTTTCTTTTCTCCGCGAGAAGCTGCTTGGCGATATCCATTCTTGCCGCTGCGAGGATGTGCGATTCTTCATCTTCGCCTGCCTTTTTAGCGAGAATCTCTGTCTGCTTTTTGTATTCGTCCAATTGCTCGGCGAGTTTGGCCTGCTCGGCAGCTTCATTGGCGTCGGTTTGCTTTATTATCTTCTCGGCCTCGGCTTTTGCGTCGGCTAATATCTTCTCTACAACTTGTATAGCTTCCATGGTTTTGTATCTCTTATTGTGTATCGCGATTGAGGTACTAAGCCGCTGCTACCGGCCAACTGATACCAAACAGCAGCATGAAAATCGTGACCAGCAGGCCGAGAACGGCGTACACTTCGACCATAACGGCGTAAACAACACCGGCTTTGAACGCCATCTCCGGCCTCTTGGCCGCCATCAAGATACCTCCGGAACATACCTTCCCCTGGTAGATGGCGCTGACCAAGCCTGCAAAGGCAATGGGCAGGCAGGCCATTAGCACTTCCAGGCCCTGTCCGAAGGTCAGGTCCGGCACCTTCCTCTCGAAGAAGTGCAGTTGAAGCATAACCATAAACGCCGCAAGAAATCCGTAGAAGCCCTGTGTGCCCGGGAGAACGACCATGATAAACATCTGGCCATATCGTTCCGGCTTTTCGCTCAACACGCCGGTCGCACTTCTGCCGGCAATGCCGATCCCGATTGCTGAACCGATACCGGCAAAAAGGGCCGCCGATCCTGCTCCAATCAAAGCTAACGTCAATCCACTCATTACATAACCTCTCTTTCTTGGTGAAAAACGATCCTTTTAAATTTCTTTCGCAATATAGATATGTTGATATTCTTTACTAAGCGGCATGAATTGCTTTCCGCCGCCCAAAAAGAACTTCGGGAAGAACTCGACGTACTGGAGTCTCAGCGTGTGCACGAAGGCGCCGAGTACGTTTATCGCAATATTGAACGTGTGGGCTCCGACAAATACGACCACGGCGATAAGAATCCCTGCCAGGGGTATCTTACTGCAGATTTCGACGATAACGTTTATGGCCATTGCCAGTCCCCCCGTGACCATACCAAGTGCCATCAGACGCAGATAGCTCAATACGTCACCCATATAGAATATAGTGCTGAACAGGTTATACACTCCCATGCCGATCCGGCCGGGCCACCCGCCTTGCCGTACGCTAAAGAGCAGGATGATTGCTGCCGGGAACAGGGCGATGATTCCACACACTGTGCCGATGGGGGCGGGGATGGCCCCGAACTTGGCGGCGAGGAACAGAACGATGGAATTGAGCATGACAAGCCAACTCAAGTAATCACAGATTGCCGAGAGATAATCACGCCGTTTGAGACTGTGGCCGAGTCCTATAGCCAAACCCGCCATAATCTGGAAATACCCGAGCCCCAGGGACAATACGAAAAACGTCATCGGTTTCTCGAAAGGATCAAACCACAGCGCAATACTTTTGTTCGGCTTGCCGAGAATGAACGTCTGGATTGCATTGCCGAACCAGCCCCCAGTCAGAGCTCCTGCAATGATAGTTACTGCCCCGCATATTCCCAGCATCCACATCAGCTTCTTATCACCCTGCATTTTCCATATAAACAGCGCCATGAGTACAACCATGACCAGTCCGTAGCCGGCATCGGTCAGGCATAGCGCGAAAAACAAAGCAAAGAACGGGGCCAGGAACACGGTCGGGTCAACCTCGAAATGCTGCGGCATGCCGTACAGGCGCGTGATGACTTCGAACGGTTTTATGATACGCTTGTTCTCAATCTCGACAGGAATCTCTTCATCTTCAGCAGGCTCGATTTTAGTCAGACTCGACGCATCGAAATCCGACATCAGCTTTTCAAGGCGGTGGAAATTACGCTCCTTGACCCAACCTTCCAGCAGGACCGTGCTTTCGGTGACCGGTGCGGTATCTCTGGTTTGTTCTCTGCTTAGAAGGTTTTGATAGTGGTCGTGAAGAATCTGAAGATTGAGCAGGTTCTCGGAGAGCGCATTTGCTTGTTCTGTGTAACTGTTTAATTGGCTTTGGGCATTTTCCAGCTTTTTACTGTGCTCGCTGATTAGTTCGGAGGCTGTTCCTGACATCGACTCGAAATTGACCGGCTCGAACTCAGCCGACCGCAGCGATTTTTGCACCTCATCCGTTTGTTCTTTCAGACAGGCAATCAGGCAGGCCATGCGATTGCCTGCAGGGCCGATTTTTTGAATTGCCGCCCCAAGCTCACCAAGCTTCTCTTCGGTCTGCTCATAGTTCTGGTTCGGTATCAATCCGGCCCAGCAGGTCGCCAGAAGGGGCTGACCGATTTCCTCGACGGGAGTTTCAAGAGATGACCATGGCCTGAGCATCTCCAGAGTGTTTTGGAGACTTTCGATTTCGCTCTTCTTTTTCTCTATCGATGCTTCGAGCTGTTCGCACTTTTCGATGGTCTTTTGGATTTTCCGGTCCGAAACCACCTTGTCATACGATTGCTTGTCAACGAGGGTACGCGGAGAAAAAACGCTGGCAAGGCCTTTTTGGGCCTGGGCGTATTTTTCAAAAAATGTTATGCTCTTTTGAAGCCGGCTCAACATTCCTTCAATATCTTTGGGCCGTTCAGACGAAGCGCCGATATCGGGAAAATCCCGGCTTACAATCGCCTCATCGGCGTTGAGTATATGGCAAATACCTTCACGCTGCAATGCCTCCAAAAGCTCGGAAGCCTGCGAGCTATGACTGACAATAATGATTTTCGCCATCTGGGCAATGGCCATAGTTAGCCTCTCAAGTAGTCCGTTACCTTTGCAGCCCCTGTGGCCATTCTACCGCTGGTTTTATTACGCAATTCCTGCCGTTTGCTTTCGGCCTGCGCTTTGAGTTTGTCCACCTCGGCACGGCCTCGTGCCTGTGCTTCGGCGATAGCGGCCTCGGTTGCCTTTTTTCTGTGCTGCTCGGCGTTTGCTAATGCTTGGCGGCGATTCTCTCTGCCTTTTTCCGCCTGCTCGGCCGCCTCTATCCTGGCCTGCTCGATAATTTCATGTGCCTGAGCCTCAGCCTTTTTAATATTCTTTATCAATTCCATTCGCACCTCTACTTTACAGGAACACATATTCCTAAAAGTTTAGTAAACTACACCATTAACACACGGATGGCAACAAATAACCGAAAGAATTTTTTCGCCTATATAAGCTCGTCAATTTTTGCCGCGAGCTGTTTGACGTGAGCGAGGGATTTTTCGAACTGGGCCTGTTCAGAGCCGTTCAAGTCGAGTTCGATAACTTTTTCAACTCCATTTTTACCGAGTATGGCGGGAACACCGATGAAATATCCACCAGCATCGTACTGGCTGTCGCAATATGTGCAGCACGAAAGAACGGTCTTTTTGTCTTTTAGTATTGCTTCGGCCATTTTTGCCGCCCCGGCGGCTGGGGCGTAATAGGCGCTGAAGCCGAGCAGATTTACCACTTCAATGCCGCCTTTTCGCGTTCGTTCGATTAGTTCTGCGATTTTGTCTTCATAGAGTAGTTCCGGGACCGGTATTCCGCCGACGGATGTGAATCTGGGTAAAGGAACCATATCGTCGCCGTGGCCACCCATCAATGTGCATTTGATGTCCTCGACGCTCACGCCAAGCTCGGCGGCGAGAAAGCAGCTAAAGCGTGCCGAATCCAGCGCGCCGGCCATGCCCATAACCTTATTTTTTGCAAAGCCTGTAATTTTGCTGGCGGTGTAAACCATCGCGTCGAGCGGATTGCATACGATAATAACGATGCTGTCTGGCGAATATTTTGCCGTTTTTTCGCTGACGTCTTTGACGATTCCGGCGTTCTTTGCGAGCAAATCGTCCCGGCTCATGCCGGGCTTGCGTGGAAGCCCGCTCGTTATAATAACGATATCGCTGCCGGCGGTTTCTTCCCAGTCGCAGGTGCCGACGACGTTGCAGTCGTAAAGCTGGACCGGTGCCGCTTCGGCGATATCGAGAGCTTTACCATCGGCGAGGCCTTTGATGATGTCGATTAGAACGATGTCGCCGAGTTGTTTTGTTGCCGCGATATGTGCGGTTGTCGCGCCGACGTTGCCGGCTCCCACTATTGTAATTTTATTTCTTGCCATAAAGGGGTATATTATGCTTATCCGTTATCAGTGTCAACGCGCCATTCGAGAATGCCGCCGGAAAAATCCTGTTGTAATTGCACTTCCAGACGTAATGCTGTCGTCTGCACTGGGCTGAATGTTACTTTGTTGAATTTGTCTTTTTCGATGCCATAGTTGCCGGTGTTTGATACCTGCTTCCAATTATCAACGTCTTTGTATAGCAATCTCCATGACTTCGGAATCCGGCAGCCGCCACCGCCCGTGTCGTCGAACCAATAAACTGCTGCGCTGGAAATTTTTTGGGGCTTCTCGAAATCGTACTGTACCCATTCTGCTGTGCCTTTATTAGGCCACCATGTGAAACGCGGGATGCTCTGGTCGTTCGAGCTTCTCGGTTCTAATTTGTCGCTGAGCGCCGCAACGGTGTCCGCCTCCCAGCAGTGCGAAGCGGTGGCGGGTATTGTTTTGGGTGGCTGCTTCCACTCATAAGCATCGGGGCCCGAGCCGATAGTTGGGAATGCGGAAATCCGCAGCCGGGCGCAGCCCATCGGTATCAGTGTGATATCTTCGGTCGGTTCGCTGGATTTAGCCGGGCTTGGCTGGAGTTTGCCGACCAGGCCCAGATGGTCCTTTTGCCACGCCGGAATTCTTTTTGCTTTAGCGCTCAGCTCTATCGGTGCCGCGTCGGCCTTAAAAGGCTGGTTGTCGCCGGGCCAGTCTTTGCGCACTACCCGGAACGACGAGGCGGGGTTGTTCTTATTTAACACCAAACCGTAATTCCACGGTGTCGTCGGATGGATTTCCCACGCCGGCCATTCGTCGGTTCCTCCTTCGCGGACGTATTTTTCACCGATCTTCAGCGAATAGGTCAGAGGCCCGCGATCCACTGATACACTGTTTTGATTCTGTTTCCATGTTCGCAGCGTGATAGTCATCGGCAGGTTAAGCTCTACTTTGTCGCCGTCGGCCCACTGACGATTAATCTCGATATAAGAACCGGGACTGAAAAGTTCGAGCATCTTTTTATTCATCGTTACTTCCGGTTTCTTGCACCAGCCGGGTACACGCAGGTACAGCGGGAACTTAACCGGTTTGCTCGTCTCGACTGTAAACTCGATACCCTCGTCAAACGGATAGCGAGTTTCTTCTATGATAGTCACTTGAGTTCCGTCGCCGACCTTCGCCGTGACCTTGCACGGAGCGTAAAGGGCTGCCGCCAAACCGTTACCCGGCGTCGCCAGCCACAGGTGCTCGGCGTAATAAGGCCAGCCATGCCCGGTATTGTGCTGGCAGCAGCGATGATCATGCGGATCAAACAGCAGCATCGGGCCGCCATTTTGCAGTCCCGGTGACTTGTTGTTCCGGTCGCAGAGAATCATATTCGGCGAAGTGAGATAATGCAGCGCCTTGAGGTCGGCAGTAAATGCCGCCGGCAGAGAATTAAACGCGACGTCCTCGCAGCGGTCGGCCCATATCACATCGCCGCTGATGGTCAGCAATGTTTCGTGTGACAGCATCATCTCGACCATGCCGCAGGTCTCGACCGCCTGGCGGGGATCTGTAAATCCTTCCCGGCAGTTCTCGTCGCCGCCGAACATCCCGCCCGGAACCTGGCCGTACATGTCCCGAATCTTTTGCCAGTTACGCTCGGCCGCCTGCAGATGGTTCGGATTCTTCGATTGCATAAAGAACGTGCCGGCCTCGCCGAAGCCCTGCGACATATTTACGTTGTGCCAGTTGATGACATCCTTTTCCCATTCGGCCGTGTGGCGGTGAACTTTTTCGGCCAGCTCCGGCAGGAATTTATCCCCTGTCCGGTTGTAGAGCCAATATACGCTGTAAAGCAGGTCGCCTCCGCGCATCTTCGGCCAATAGCCCACCAGGAACCTGTCTTCCGGCACGGTCATAAGGTACTTCATATATTTTGTCATCAGCTCGATGACCCGTTTGTCGCCGGTGAACTCATAATAATCCTGCAGGCAGAAGAGCATTATCATATTAGGCCACAGATCCTCGCGGCCCTCTAAACTTGTTGCCGCTCCTTTCCTGCCCTTGTCCGGCCCGAACCAGCCATCTTCTTTCTGGCTGGCCAGCGCCGCTTCTATCCATATTTTCGATTCTTTAATCATGCGCTCGTCGCCGAGAATGTAGCCGCAATTGCTGAATCCCTTGAGCCAGTAGGCAGGTTCTTCCCAGCCATGGTCGCCCTCACCCGACGGGCTGAGCCATGCGTTGCCTTCTTTCTTGAGGAACTGGCTGATCTCGGTCAGGTGCCCGTGAAATCCATCCGCCTGCAATTCGAGCTGCCTGCGGACCCATCCTGCCGGCTCAATCGCCCCGACCGGAAGCTTTATCAGCGGACTCGGCATCAACGGTGCCCGGTTGCCGATGTAGAAGTCATTCCCTGCCTCGGTGCCCGGTTTATCGACAACGCGGATATTTGCATCGCCGGAGAAGGCGACACCGCCAAGCGAAACAATCAGCATCATACTAACCAGCATGTTCTTAAACATCATTAGCCCTTTCAGTCTTAAATAATGAAATTGAACACAAATTCTATGTAAAAACCGATGAGAATACCAATACAAAATATTCCTGTTGCTTCATGAATCAGGGACTTTTCAGGCAGTTTTCTCTTGACAATAATGTCTGAAACTGTATCATGAAATTGAGGTTTTCAACACATTAGAAAGCATTCAGAAAGAGGAGATAATGTGCATTCAATAGCCCTCAGAGCAGGAAGGAAAGTTCAAAATGGTTAGAAAAAATCTAAGAACCTGCATAATAACATCAATACTTTTATTCACGGCGCTATGTACGGTAACTTTCGCCAAGATAGTATACGTTGACGGCGATGCCACCGGCGCCAATGACGGTACAAGCTGGGAGAATGCATACACATTACTACAGGATGCCCTGACTAATGCGAATGATGCAGAGAAACCTGTCGAGATTCGCGTTGCCCAGGGAACTTACACGCCCGACAAAGGAGCGGGACAAACTCCCGGTGATAGAGAAGCAACGTTCCAGCTTATCAACGGCGTGACCATCACCGGCGGCTATGCAGGAATAAAAACGAATGATCCCAATGCCCGCGATGTCGAAATGTACGAAACTATCCTAAGTGGACAAGTCGGCATTTCACTTGTACAAGATTACAGCTATCATGTCGTTATCGGCAGCGGTACCGATTCAACTTCTATCCTGGATGGTTTTACTATTATGTCGGGCAAAGATCAGCGGTTTTCACACGAACCTGAAGAATATGATTTCGGTAAAGGTGCAGGAATGTTCAATAAATCCGGAAGCCCAACATTAATTAACTGCACCTTTACGAGGAACCGGGCACGTTATGGTGGCGGAATATATAATGAAGACAATAGCAATCCTACTCTAACCAACTGCAACTTCAATATGAATGTTACTGAATCCGGCAACGGCGGCGGGATGTACAATAAATCTGGAAACCCAACATTAATTAATTGCACCTTCACGAGGAACCAGGCTTTTTATGGAGGTGGAATATGCAATGAAGACAATAGCAACCCCACTCTTACCAATTGCAGCTTTACCAAAAACGTTAGTGACAACAGTGGTGGCGGGATGTACAATGAAAACAATAGCAATCCTACTCTAACCAATTGTAGCTTCAACATGAATGTTGCTCTATCCACCAGCGGTGGCGGGATGGCTAACTGGGAAAGTAATCCAACTTTGACTAATTGCACGTTCAGTGGCAATGCTGCGGCTCTCTCTGGTGGCGGCATGGACAACTATCAAAGCAATCCCACCCTGACTAATTGCACATTTACCGATAACCGTGCAGAAAGGAGTGGCGGAATGCTTAATTCGGAAAGTAATCCAACTTTAAATAATTGCACCTTTAGTGAGAACTCGGCAGAAGACCATGGAGGGGGGATGACCAATCATCTCAGCAATCCAATATTGACTTCCTGCAAATTCAGTAGAAATTCTGCTGATGTAGATGGTGGTGGGATGTACAACAAGAACAACAGCGGTTTAACCTTGACTGATTGCATATTCGTTGCTAACTCGTCGTTGAATGGCGGTGGGATGTACAACAAGAACAACAGCGGTCCAACCTTGACTGATTGCATATTCGTTGCTAACTCGTCGTTGAATGGCGGTGGGATGTACAACTCAGGAAGCAGTCCCATACTAACGAAAAGCATTTTCAGCGGTAACACTGCGCAAACATTTTACGTAACACCTAGTAGAAGTCAGGTTGGTGGATGGTTGGGTGGAAAGGGCGGTGCAATATATAACGAAGCCAGCAATCCAATGTTTAATAATTGTACATTTGCTCTAAATACAGCAGCAAGTGGAAATTCTTTAGCATGTGATTCTTCCCTTGAATATTTCCCAAGTAATTTAGAAATAGCTAATTGCATTTTTGGGGGTGGAACTAATGAAATATGGAATAATGACGGCTCTCTGATAAACATTGCTCACTGCAATATTCAAAGCGATCAAGATAGCTTATACGATCCCTGTGAAGCCATTATATGGGGTGAGGGTAATATCCACGCTGATCCATTGTTTGTTAGTCCCGGATATTGGGCTGATGTCAATGATCCAAATATTGCTGTTGAGCCGAATGATCCGAATGCTGTCTGGATTGATGGTGACTACCATTTGAAGTCCGAGGCTGGGCGGTGGGATCCTAACAGCGAGAGCTGGGTTGTGGATGATTTCACTAGCCCTTGTATCGACGCCGGGGATCCGAATAATCCGGTTGGAGATGAACCTGAGCCTAACGGCGGAATTATCAATATGGGGGCTTATGGCGGCACGGCCGAGGCGAGCATGTCGCCGGCCGGCGTGGAGCAAATCGTTTATGTCCAGTGGCTGGGCCATTCGACTGTGAAGGTCTGGACGGATGATTGCATTGTGTATATTGACCCGGAGAGGGTACCGGAATCGCTCCATGATGCGACGCTGGTGTGTGTGACTCATACGCACGGCGACCATTACTCGCCATCGGATATAGCGAAAGTTTCCAACGCCCAAACGCAGTTCATCGCTCCACCGGACGTTGTCTCCCAGTACGGCAGGGGACTTTCAATAGCACCGGGCCAGACAATGGAATTTGACTTTGTTAATATTAAAGCGGTGCCAGCGTATAATATCAACAAGACGAACCATCCTAAATCCAACAATTGGGTTGGGTACATCGTTGAGATTGGCGGCAAAAGAATTTATGTCGCGGGCGATACGGACCTGATCGAGGAGATGAAATCGCTCGGTGATATTGACGTGGCGTTCCTTCCCGCCGGCGGTACGTACACGATGAACGCGACTGAAGCTGCCGAAGCGACAGGGTATATAAAGCCCGATTTGGCCATACCGTACCACTGGGGCCAGAGCGTCGGTACGCTCGCCGATGCGCAGAGATTTGCCGAACTGGCCCAATGCCCGGCAATGGTTTTGACTGTAGGCGAGATGATTAGTTCGGACAATTGGCCGGAGTATTCGCCGCTGATAGCACACTGGGCGTTTGACGAGACAGAAGGTGACATTGCCTATGACAGCGTAGGCGATAATCACGGCACGATCTCCGGAAGTCCGGCCTGGCAGCCCGCCGCTGGCAAGATTACCGGCGCAATCGAGTTCGATGGGATCGATGACTATATCAGCACTGATTTTATGCTGGACCCGGCCGATGGTGCGTTCAGTGTCTTCGCCTGGATTAAGGGCGGAGCGCCGAGCCAGGTAATAATATCTCAGGCAGATATTCTTGCAGGACGCTCTATTAAGCCTGGAAGCATATGGCTTTGCGTGGATCCATTAGACGGAAAACTTATGACCCTATTAGGTGTTGCAAATGCTGGCTCTCCAATACCTCCACCGCCATTCCTGAAGTCTGAATCCGTCATAACCGATGGCCAGTGGCATCATGTCGGCTTTGTCTGGGACGGCTCGTACAGGTCTCTATATGTAAACGGCATCGAAGCCGCCATAGATACGGCCGCTCAGAATCCACTACAATCCGCGACCAGCGGCCTACGCATCGGTGCCGGCAATTATCTCGAAGCGGGGAATTTCTTCTCCGGCTTGATTGATGATGTTCGTATTTATAACCAGGCACTGAGCGCCGAGGAAATCGCAGCGTTGGCAAAGTGAGTCCATAAAGAACAGAAAGGAAGGTGCAAAATAGAACGCCTTGGTTTAACGATATTATTGCTCCTGTTGACTGCGGAATCTCTCGCCGCTGAGAAGCAAAGTGTAATCGCTGCCGGCGCAAGACTGGAAAGACTCTCCGGCGGTTTTGGATTTACAGAAGGGCCGGCCGTCGATGCCGCCGGAAACGTGTTCTTCACAGACCAGCCTAATAATCGAATCTACCGCTGGTCGATGGACGGTGAGCTATCTGTCTTTCACGAAAACCCGGGAAGAGCTAACGGGCTTTATTTCGACAAAAATGGAAACCTGCTGGCTTGTGCCGACCTTAATAACGAGCTGTGGCAAATCGATATGCAAGGCCGGGTGACGGTGCTCGTTAAGGATTACAGGGGCAAAAAGTTGAACGGCCCCAACGACCTTTGGGTTGAGCGAAAAGGCGGCATCTATCTTACGGACCCGTTTTACTCCAGAACTTACTGGGATAGAGGTCCTATGGAGCAGGATGGTCAACACGTGTACTACCTGACGCCCGACCGCAGCGAACTTATCCGTGTCACTACTGACCTGGTCCAGCCTAACGGAATTATTGGCACAACCGATGACAAGCTGCTTTATATAGCAGACATCGGAGCAGGGAAGACTTATGTATACCGCATAAATACTGATGGCAGGCTTTCACACAAAACTCTCTTTTGCTCGATGGGGTCGGACGGCATGACCATTGATAACCAGGGCAATGTCTACCTGACAGGAGATGGAGTCACCGTCTTTAATCCGCACGGTCAAGCGATCGAGCATATAGCCGTACCCGCGAGCTGGACCGCGAACGTCACCTTCGGCGGCAAAGATAGACAAACGCTCTTTATTACCGCTCAAGACTCGCTTTATGGACTGCGAATGCGGGTAAAAGGGGCGTCAATTATTCCCGACTTCAACGGCGACGAAAAGGTCGATATGGCAGACTTCTCCAGACTTGCACAATACTGGCACCAGGATGAATCGTCGGTGGATATAAGTCCGGCACCTGTTGGCGACGGTAAGATCGATATTCAGGATTTGGCTGTTTTGGCTGACTATTGGCTGAAGGAAGTTCTGCCGATTGATCTGGAAGCATATTGGAAACTGGACGAGGAAGAAGGTAGTATAGCTGACAACAGTGTTAGTGAAAATCACGGTACGGTCTACGGCGACCCAGCCTGGCAACCGACCGGTGGTATGGTGGCTGGAGCGCTGGAATTCGACGGCGTCAATGATTATGTTGGTACACAGTTTGTCTTAGATCCTTTAGAAAAACCATTTAGTGTCTTCGCCTGGATCAAAGGCGGAGCGTCCGGACAGGTGATTATTTCCCAGTCGGATGGCATTGGAACCGGCGAGACCTGGATCGGCATTGATGCTCTGGGTGGAAACCTGATGACCGGATTAGTGCCTCCTCCCGCCGGCCGGTTTGTCCCGCAGCCGCTTATCTCTGAATCGATAATCACCAACGACCAATGGCATCATATCGGCTTTGTCTGGGACGGATCGTACCGGATCCTCTATGTGGACGGCACGGAAGTCGCCAAAGATACAGCGGCTCAGGCCTCGCTGAAATCCGCTGATGGCGGACTATACATTGGTGCCGGCAAGAATCTCGAAGCAGGGACTTTCTTCGCCGGCAAGATCGATGACGTCCGAATCTACAACGTGGCCCTGACCGCGGATGAAATCGAGACGCTGGCGCATTAACGTCTTACGAACTCAACCGGCCTGTAATTAAGCCGGATTGCTTAAAATATCCCGCTATTCTGTGCATGTTTTTTAATAAATCAAAACAAACAGTCGATAATATAAGTATATAATCTTAGGGCTTGTGTATGGGAGACAAGGCAGATGCGTTTGATTGTAAAAAAAGACGGTCAAACAGTCAACGAGTTCCGGTTCAACAGGGGCCCCGTTTATATCGGCCGGCATGAGCACAGCCAGGTTTTTCTTCCCGACAGGGCAGTATCGAGACAACACGCCGCAATCTTCACTACGCAGGACGGCACGTGGGTGCTCGAAGACCTCGACTCGGCAAATAAAACATTTCTGAACGATAAGGCGATTCATAAGGCTCCAATCAAGACCGGCGACCGTATTAGTATCGGAAATTTCGAGATAGAAGTCACTTTTGACGCCAATGCGGAAGAACCCATTCATCTGGATGACACGCTCATGCCCTCTCCAACTGAATCGAGCCCAGCATCGGCGGCACCGGCTCGTGAGATCATCGTTCGAAAGCCGGATGCCGAACGCGCTCCCGATATCAATCTTCCGGCCATGCGGGTGAAGGATTTTCTGCAGGCCACTGAGGCGATCTGCAAATCCAACGGCCCTGACGAGGTAGTCAAGACCTTGCTGAGCATCACTTTGAAACAGTTCCGGGCGCACAATTGCTGGTGTGCTTTACGTGCTCTGCCCGAAGGCCCGATGACCGTTCACGCTGGCAGGTGTCGGGATGGCGGCGTCCTGGAACTGACCGATATAAAAGTTCATAAAAAGATCTCACTTGCAATCGAACAACAGGAGTTTCTGCTCTTGCCGCGTGTTCCCTCGGAAGATGGAAAACCGTGCTCTGCCATGATAGCTCCGATTATAGATCCATCCGGCTGCTTCGGCATCTTGTACGTCGATAACACCGGAGAGAAGCAGTACTATACCCTCAGCGACCTGGACTACCTGATGCTGCTGGCAATCCACACCGCAGCAATCGTGGAAAACTTCTAATCACCTTCAAATCCAGCCATTTCCAACAATGAGAGCTTGAAATTGGCTTTGAATTGGGTTTGTTTTTTCAACGCCTTTGGCCATGTAAATCTCTCTAAATCATTGTTATTAATGGGTTAATATTGTTTTGACCTCCTGCAAATTGGCTTTGTTTTTTCAAATTCCTTTTAGCAAAACGCAGTACACAGCACACAATATGAATAAATTGGCTTTGTTTTTTCAAATAACCTTTTCTTTGTTCTAACGTGTCCTTGGGACTCCTTACGGAGAACTCTGAACGCCGAACGCA
>CAZHBL010000078.1:0-14114 GCA_964530105.1 uncultured Pirellulales bacterium
ATATCGCACAGTGGGGCATGGGAACCGAATACACCGGCCCGGTCGAAATCCAGGGACAGACCGAATATCCGAAGGACGGGCTGTGGGACGTTCACGGCGATTTCAGCATCGAGTACACGTACGCGAACGGCGTCAAAGTCTTCTGCACCGACAACAAGAAGAACAAACAGGGCGTCGTTTTCGAAGGCTCAGAAGGCTGGGTTTACGTCAGACGCGGTTTTATCGATGCACAACCCAAATCGCTGCTTACTTCAACCATAGGCCCCGATGAAATCCGGCTGTATAAGAGCAATAATCATAAGGCGAACTGGCTCGAATGTATCAAATCACGCTCCGAAACCATCGCCCCCGTCGAGGTCGCACACCGCTCGTGCACAGTCTGCCTGTTGGGTGAGATCGCGATGCGGCTCGGCCGAAAGCTCAGATGGAATCCCGACACGGAACAATTCATCGGCGACGATCAGGCAAATAAAATGTTGTGGCGACCCATGCGAAGCCCGTGGCAGGTTTGAGATTTACGATTTATTATTTACTATTTTAGAAGGCAGGAGCTTTTTATGAATAGGTGGACACAAATCTTTGTGGCATTACTTATATTCACTTTTAGCTATTCTCTGGCGCCTGCGGCTATGCAGAAGGTCACGGCTAAGATCGAAAAAGACCAGGTTGTTATCACTGTTGACGGCAAATTGTTTACGTGCTACAAGTTCGCAGGCTCGCAGAAGTATCCGTATTTCTGGCCGGTCAACGGCCCGCTTTCCGGCAAGTCCATAACCACCGAGACTTCCGAACCGTATCCGCATCATCATTCCCTATTCTTCGGCTGCGACCGCGTCAACGGCGGCAATTACTGGCAGGACGTCAACGCACGAGGCCAGATACTCTCGCAAGGCCCGAAGATCACCGAGGCTTCGGGCGAGCGAATCGTCCTTACCGATACGTGCCTGTGGAAACAGCCGGGCAAAGAACCCGTTATCGAAGATACGCGGCGAATAACAATCTGTGCTCTGAGCGAGACGCTGCGCATTATCGACTTTAAGGTTATCGTCACGCCGTTGGTCGATATCGAGATACTCAAGACCAACCACTCGCTGTTCTCGGCGCGGGTCGTGCCGGAGCTGAGCGTCACCTCCGGCGGCACGTTAATTAACGCCGAGGGCAACACCAGCGAGAAAGGCACGTTCGGCGCCGCCTCGCCCTGGTGCGATTACTCCGGCACGCGGGATGGAACCGCCGAAGGCATCGCCATCCTGCAGAACCCGGGCAACCGCTGGTATCCCAGCAAATGGTTCACCCGCGATTACGGCTTTTTCTCGCCCACACCGATGTACTGGCTTGAAGGCGATAAGCTCAACCTGGCCAAAGGCGAAAAGCTCACGCTCGATTACCGTGTCGTAGTCCACGCCGGCGATTCCAAAACTGCAAACATCGCCGGGCTGTTCGACCGGTACAAACAAACGGTAAAATAGGAAGCGGTCTTCAGAAACACCGTCACACAACTCTCCGGGCCCTCCTTCAAAAAATAGAAACGCTTACATCATGTATGATTAGCTGGACAAAGCTCGTAGTCCTTTTAACTAATCAAAAGGACTACGAGCATATCGCGCTCGAACTTATTTTGTCGATACGGTTGCCATCAGGGCCTTGAGCTGGGTTTGCCTGCGGTCATTAATCTCTTTATCCGACAGCGGTTGATGGGATCTTTTACTATGGCCGAACTGCTTTTTTATCTCTTCAATGCTTCGGGGGGCCGCACTTCTCCTTTCCGTAAGCACCGCCGAAGCCCGCCCCCCGGAAGGCAGAGGCGCCGGCGGTGCAGTGATTTGTGATATTGTTTCTTTTGTAGTCTTGTTATTAGCAGTGCGCAAATTCTTACCAGGTCGATCACCGGATTTTGCGCACTGATTGCGCAAATTATTACTGTCCTGTGCGCAGGATTTTGCGCGGTGAACCGCTGTTTCTTTATCCGGATTTGGGACCTGTTGCTGTCTATACCATAACACTGAAGCCTCGCTGACTTTCGGGTGAGATTTGGCCCAAATTGTACGATAATATCCTTTGGGCGACTTTGTCTGAATCAGATTTGACTGTGCTAACTTCGCTATCCACAACGAAATTGTACGAGGGCAAACCATGAATATCTTGCCGAGTGTGGCGTTGCTTTGCCGGCAGCCTTTTTCTCCGAAGCTGTAAATATGCGCCAGCAGAACCTTCTCGCACAGTCCGAGGCCGGGAATGTTAAGGATGTGATAGGGAATCTTCAGATAAAGCTCTTTCGGCTACTTCTTCCCATTCGTCCTGTTTCTGTTCGCAGCCATATTTGCCTCTACAATTTATGCACAAAAAGTAAGCCCCCCATAATTGGAGCTACCTGCATGTTTGATGCTAAAATCTACATAAATGTCGGCGATGTTTTCAACGTAAGTGCTTTATTGATATAGAATAAAAAAAGTATTTAACTTTTTTCATTTTTGTTTCCAACTACCATCGCTTTTGGTCGAAATTTCGCTCAATTTCTGCCTACCTTAACAGGTAGTTTCTTTGCCAGTTCTGTGCTGGGGATTATCAATTCTGGCATTCGGCTAAACTAAAGTCCAGGCCTTGAAGACCGGCGGAACCTGGAGAAAGAATATACAAAAACTGCTTTTATAAAACTTTTATCTTGACAGACTTACGTCAATCAGTTATGATTCAAATGACATTTAGCTTCATGGAGGAGCGGCGAGGAACCATCTTTTGCAGGCATCAGGTTCCCCGCCGTATACAGCCGGTTATTTACAGGGAAGTCGCACACGCACTCACAGCCGGAAATACGGCTTAGTGTGCGCTCAGGTAAAAGTGTTTCGCCTGTAAGATTCGGAGAGCGTTTTAGCGAATCTTCGTTAATTACATCCGCAAGAAGAAAGGAGCGAAGTGATGAAAAAGATGCTCATCCTTATATGTATGGTAGGATTGGGCTTTCTGATTGCCTGGGCGGTTTCAGATGACAGTTCACAGCAAAAAGCGGAATTGGAAAGCCTTAAGACCGAGCTGGAACAGCTCAAAACCGATATAGGGAAAACCAATATTGAAAGAGACACAATCAGGGAAAGAATAGCCCTCGTCGAACAAAATCGCGACAAGCTTCAAGAGCAGGTCGATGAACTTACCGGCTTACGCTACCGGCTGCTGGAACAGGTTGACAAATTAACCTTCTCGCGCGACCAGTCACGGCAACAACTTGCCGAAATTATAGGCTCGCGTGAAAAGTTAAAGCAGCAGCTCACAGAACTTACTACTTCGAGGAACCAGTTGCAAAGGGAGGTTGATGAACTCACCAGGTCTCGCAATACGGCTGTTGCCGTTGTGCGGATAGCACAGAAACGAATCGATAAACTTGTAGCTCTGCTGGAGGCCGAGACACAAAAGTTCAGCGAGCCTCAGGACAAGCTTATTGCATCAAATCAAGCAGAAGAGGATACACAAACCGGTACGATCGAAGTCAGCGAGGATCCCGATGTTCTTACTGAAATCAATTGGCCTCCTGTTGTCAGCAGCGATGTCAGCGAACCTCCGGTTGTAAGCAACGGAGTTATTGAACCTCCTGTTATAAGCAGTCAGGCCGGCGAGCGTCCCGCCTGTCACAGTTTTAATACATCTCGCCCGCAAATAATGCCGGGACAAACCTCAACTTTAAGCTGGCAGGTTTCGAATGCGGACCGTGTTCGCATAGAACCCGGCATAGGCCCGGTTAGTGCTTTGGGCTCGATGGCCGTTAATCCATCTACGACGACTACATATACCTTGATTGCAACGAATAAAGCGGGCGAGAGCATACTGTCGTGCAGGATCGAAGTCAAAAAGCGTATTACCATCTTTAGTACCGACCGTTCTCGGACAGACGAGTCAGGTAAATTCATATTCATCCCGGTTTACGAGAACAACCAGGAAGAATAGGCAGTTCAAAACGGCCCGGCGTTTATCTTTCGTGAATAGCTCTTATAAGCGGCGGATAATTCCCTTTCAAAGTATTTCTACGGACAAAAGCTTGAAATCTCAGCACAGTTTCGATACTCTATTGTCGATGAGGCTCGGCGGCGTAGCTGAGCGGGTGTAAATCGGAAAACTTAGTGAAGGGAAAACAAAGGATGAGAAGCAAACTACTGATCACGTGTCTAACTATTTTGATTCTGTCGGGCCAGGTCCTGGTTGCCGGGGAAAATCAGAACTCCGCCGTTGAGCCGGCTCATCGCCATAGCTGGTGGACTCTGCGTAACGACGCCGTCAACGAGCGGGTCAAGCAGGGCAACGTCGATCTGCTCATGATCGGCGATTCGATCACTCACGGCTGGGAAGGCGGAGGAAAGAAGGTATGGGATAAATATTATGAGCCGCGGAACGCCGTCAATATGGGTTTCGGCGGAGACAGAACGCAGCACGTATTATGGCGACTGGAACACGGCCACCTGGAAGGCATATCCCCGAAGCTGGCAGTGCTGATGATCGGCACCAATAACTCCAACGGCGACGACAACACTGCCGAGGAAATCGCCGACGGCATTATCGCCATCTGCAAAACAATCCGCGAGAAATGTCCGAAGACCAAGATTCTGATCCTGGCCATTTTCCCGCGCGGACCCGAGCTGTCGGAACAGCGTGAAAAAAATGAAAAGGCGTCGCTGCTGGCTTCGAAGATTGCCGACGACAAGATGATTTACTATATGGATATCAACGACAAATTCCTGACTAAAGACGGTTTCCTTACAAATAAGATAATGCCGGACTATCTGCACCCGAACGAAGAGGGCTACAAGATATGGGCCGAAGCCATCGAACCAAAGGTGGCTGAACTGATGGGCGATAAGCCTATAAGCCCATAACAAAATGAGATGAATGTCATTCTGAACGAAGCGTAGCGCAGTGAAGAATCTCGACGCCGGCGATGTTATAGCAATGCATCAGTTGATTATGCTTCTGCGGCGTTTAGATTCTTCTCCTTCGGAAGCTCAGGACTGTCGGCTAATTTCACTGTGTTACGCTCAGAATGACAATACGAAGTAGCGGCCGGCGGAAAAATTATCTGGAAAATACTTGCTTCATATCTTGCCTGAAGATTGGTATAATTGGATTTGTTCGGATACGGATTAAAGTGAAAGCGCAGTATGAGGTTTTGACGATGGCTGATCTGTACTTTCATGTCGAGCAGCGCAGTGCGTGGGTCAGAACTGGTACGCACACTATCATCTATGATCGCGATCCCGATTATCCTCGCTTCGCTCGGGATCCCAGCGGTTCGATCAAACACATGCTGCGGATATGGCTCGCCGAGCGCGATGCCGACAGGCCGTTGCTTCGTGCTTATCTCGGCACGGTTACTTTCTGTTTCATGAGACCATCTTTGAAGGATCTATACCGGCTTTTTCATCTCACGACCGCTGCGGCAAAAGCCGCCGGACAGTCGGCCCGGGCGCTCCGGCGTGATCTGGCGGACATGCTGCGAGAGTACATGTCCGATGAATACCAGGAGCCCGACCTCATATAAAGCGTTTCACGAAGCCGCCGCCTGAGCCTGGCTTATCGCCTCAGCAACAACAATACTCGTGCGGACTGTCTGGGTAAATCGGCTTGTGCGGAGATTCGCCGCGGGCGACACGCTCATCTTCCCTCTGGAAAAGGGACAGGCACGTTTCGGCCGTCGCTTGCAGCTTCTGCGTTTCGGCATCGGTTATAGGCTGATAGGTTTTTCCCGCTTCGATTGCCAGATCGAGAAGGTCGAGGAACGAAGGCGGTATTCCCACGACAACCGGTTTTTGCGACAGGGTGAATCGCATCGCTGCATTGGCTTCGTCCTGTGTCTCGGTCGCGCGGTACCACCATTTTCGAGTCTGATCCATGCCCTGCGGCCAGGGGCCCTTCGACAACGGCTTGATTGCAACTACCGCTGCCCCCTGCTTGTTTGCGAGCTCAAGCACCGCTTTGCCGAATCCTCGCTTGAACATCTCGACGAAATTGATGGGGAACATTACCGTATCGAAGCGGAAGCCGTTCATGGCCTCGAGCGCTCCTTTGGTCGTGTGGGCGGAAAAACCGATGTAACGGATTTTGCCCTGCTCTTTCGCTTTGAGAATGGTCTCCATAGCGCCGCCTGGGCCGAGCGCCTGTTTTACCTCTTCCGGCGTGCGAATGTGGTGCAGTTGATACAGATCGAAATGGTCGGTCTTGAGCCTCCTCAGCGAGCGATCCAGTTCCTTCAGCGCGCCGTCCTTGTCACGCATCTTCGTCTTGCATGCAAGGAATATTTTGTCGCGATCCAAATATTGCAGGCCTATGCCCATCTTTTTTTCGCAATCTCCGTCTTTACCGTACGCCGGGGCGACATCGTAATAATTAATTCCTTTTTCAAAGGCGTCACATATTCCCTCATTACAACGGCCCTGCTCGTAATGGCTAAGGGCCAGCCCGGGGAAACCCACGATTGAGACTTTCTCGCCGGTCCGTCCGAGCACACGCCTCGGCAGCCCGGCGACCTTTTCGACTTCTCTTGTTGAAGATGACTTATCCGCGCTTAAGGCCGGCTGCACGCCAAGAGCCAAACTCCCGGTAAGGCCGCCAACGACTTTCAGGAATGACCTTCTCTCCATGATAAACTCCTTGTCTTAGAACAGATACAAGTTAAGTTTTTTCGATCCGGAAAAGCTCCGAATCACGGGAGCTATTATAAAAGGTCAATAACCATCCTGTCAAGACCGGAAAATCTCAGACTTGAATCTTGAGCTTGAACAGTTTTCGCTTGATCTGAACAATATACTTCTGGTATACTGCATTTCAGCGATAATGGGAAAAGCTGTTCAGTGCCCCTTGAGAAAAAAATGGGTATGGAGGAACAAAAATGGCGACTGCGAGTAATTCACGAATTTCGGGGACAATCTCTTGCCCTATCGCATCGAGCAGGTTGTTATCAGCGTTTATCCGCGTTCATCAGCGGTTTCATAAGTGATTACAGTTTACCTCGGCATTGGAGGATATGGACCATGAGAACTCTGTTTCTAACCTTGATCACGTGTCTGTTTGTACTGCCTGCATACGGCAAATACAGCGGCGGCACGGGCGAGCCTAACGATCCGTACCAGATCGCTACAGCAGAAGACCTGATGCTGTTGGGCGAAACTCCCGAAGACTACGACAAGCACTTCATCCTGACCGCCGACATCGACCTGGACCCCAACCTCCCCCGCCGCAAGGTCTTCGAAAGGGGCGTTATCGCTGCTTATCCGGCGAGATCATTTGAAGGGGTCTTTGACGGTAACAGTCATACGATCTCGCACCTGACAATCAGGGGCATGGAGAATCCGGAGGATAATGAAAACCTGGGTCTGTTCGGCAACCTGATGGCTCTGGCTCAGGTCAAAAACATAGGCCTGCTGGATATATGCGTAACCGTTTCAAACAGAAGCGGGTATACCCTATATATCGGTGGTTTGGTCGCCCAGAATGAAGGCCTTGTCGTCGACAGCTATAGCTGCGGCTTGGTCAGTGGCAGTCACGCCTGCCTGACGGGCGGTCTGGTAGGCGTCAACAGAGGTACTGTAACCCGATGCTCCAGCGCCGCTTCGGTCAATAGTGACGACCAGTATGCCGGCGGGTTGGTGGGGCTCAATGGCGGTGTTGTGAACCACTCCTACAGTACCGGCACGGTGAGTGGACGCGGGTATGTCGGTGGCCTCGTGGGCCACAGTCTTGGGAACATCGTCAATTGCTACAGCAGCGCCTCGGTCAGCGGCACTTCGTCTGTCGGCGGCCTCGTGGGCTACAACGGCTTCGTGGGCGCGAGGTCTGGTGAAGGTAGCATCGCCAATTGCTACAGCACCGGCTCGGTCAGCGGCATGTACTATGTCGGCGGCCTTGCGGGCAGCAACTCAAGCAGCATCGTTGCGAGCTACAGCGCCGGCTCGGTTAGCGGCAGCGAGGGTGTCGGCGGGCTGGTGGGTGTTGGGGGCGCCCGGGCGAGCTTCTGGGACACCCAGACCTCGGGCCAGACCACAAGTGCCGGCGGCACGGGTAAGACCACGGCCGAAATGCAGGACCGCAACACCTTCATGCAGGCAGGATGGGATTTCGTGGGTCAACCAGACGGCCCGCATGATATCTGGGCCATGCCCGAAGGTGGCGGATACCCGGTTCTTTCATGGCAACTCGCGAACGGGTTCGGATTGCCGGAGTTTTCAGGAGGCACTGGAGAACGGGACGATCCCTATGAGATCTCACGGCCAGAGGAGATGAACAGGATTGGCTACAATCCAAGACTCATGGAATGCCACTTCAAGCTGGTTGGGGATCTCGACTTGACGGGTATTCAATTCTATCCGATTGGCAGTTCGGACTTGCCGTACAGGGGCGTTTTTGACGGTAACGATCACACGGTCTCCCATTTGACGATTGAAGGCGGCGGCTTAAATCTGGGGCTGTTTGGCTACGTGGCGGGTGAGGCTGAGATCAAGAACATCGGCGTGGTCGATGCCAACATCGCTGGCTCCAGTGGCTTTTCTGTCGGCGCGCTCGCGGGCTCGAACGCCGGGAGCATCACGAACAGCTACAGTACCGGTTCGGTTACTGGGGAGAGCGGTGTCGGCGGCCTTGTGGGCAGCAACACAGGCGGCATCGTTGCGAGCTACAGCGCCGCCTCAGTCGGCGATGCTGGGTTGTGGGTCGGCGGCCTCGTGGGATACAATTTGTTTGGCAGCATCGTTGCGAGCTACAGCACCGGCTCGGTCAGCGGTGATGGCTCTGTCGGCGGCCTTGTGGGCCTGAACGACAAGGGCACCGTCACTACCAGCTACAGCACCGCCTCAGTCAGGGGTGCTGCATGGGAAGTCGGCGGCCTGGTGGGCTACAACGATTCCGGGAGTATCGTTGCGAGCTACAGCACCGGGTCGGTCAGCGGATATGGCTCCGTCGGCGGTCTCGCGGGATACAATTTGTTTGGCAGCATCACGAACAGCTACAGCACCGGCTCCGTCACTGCAGAGTATGGTGTCGGCGGTCTCTTGGGCTACAACGTTGGCGGGAGCGTCGCTACGAGCTACAGCAGTGGTGCCGTTAGCGGCACAGAGCGCATTGGCGGCCTCGTCGGTAACATCGGTAACAACCACAGCGGCAGTGTCAATTCGTGCTTCTGGGACATCGAGACCTCAGGCGAGCCAATGAGTGGAGGTGGCACCGGCAAGGCCACAGCCGAGATGCAAACGGCTGCGACGTTCCTCGAAGCCGGCTGGGACTTCGTTGGTGAAACAGAAAACGGCACCGAGGATATATGGAAGATAGGAGAAGGTGTAGGATATCCACGCCTGTCATGGGAGAAATACAGCGGCGGCACGGGTGAGCCTAACAACCCATACCAGATCGCCACGGCCGCGGATCTAATCGCCCTCGGCAAAACGCCCGAAGACTACGACAAGCACTTCATCCTGACCACCGACATCGACCTCGATCCAAATCTCCCCGGATGCAAGGTCTTCTACAGTGCTGTAATTGCTCCACATCTGAGAAACACCTATTCACTCCAAGGAACTCCTTTTTCAGGTGTATTTGATGGTAGAGGGCATAAAATATCACATTTGACGATCAAAGGTGTAGTCTACCTGGGATTGTTTGGTATTCTCGGATCTCAGGCTGAGGTCAAAGACCTGGGGATGGTGAATGTCAACATATTCAGACCAAGTTCAATGACAGGAGCAGGCGACTATGTCGGTGGCTTGGCAGGACACAATTCGGGCTCCGTGAGATACTGCTATGTCACCGGTACGGTCAGTGGTAATATGTTCATCGGCGGACTGGTTGGGAATAACTCAGGTTCAGTGACCCAGTGCTATAGTACTGTTGTATTGGATGGCGATTCAGTGGCCGGTGGATTGATGGGGAGCAATAATGGCGGTAATGTCATCTATTGCTACAGTACGGGTGCAGTCATTGGCAAAGCACGCCTCGGCGGATTAGTAGGGGCTAACTGGGGTGCTGTTGCTCAGTGCTACAGCACCACTGTGGTCGATGGGGCATCCGATATCGGTGGCTTGGCAGGAGCGAGTGGTCTGACGATTATATACGGTGATACAAGATCGTTTCATCTTGAGACTCATTCGTCGATGTCGTGTTTCTGGGACACCGATACCTCAGGACAAATTAATAGTGCAGGCGGCACAGGTAAAAGCACAACCGAGATGAACGACATAAAGACCTATCTCGATGCGGGGTGGGATTTTATTGGTGAAAGCGGCAATGGCACATCCGAGATATGGCAGATGCCTGAAAACGGCGGGTATCCGGTTCTGGCAGTATTAAACGGCTATGCACCGCTTCGGCTGCAAGGAGCAGGTACGCCCGAGAATCCCTACCTGATTTCTGATGCCTTCGAGTTAGGTAATGTGGTTCACTACAGTCCTCATGCTCACTACCGACTGTCTTCTTCCATCGATCTTGCCGGTATTAGCTGGGGTGGAGCAGTGATCCCATGGTTCACGGGCACATTCGATGGTAACACTCACTCTATCTCTCATCTTACGATCAGAGGTGGTTCACAGATAGGGCTATTCGGGTATCTGGGAGATGGGGCAAAAGTCGAAAACCTCGGAGTGGTTGACGTCAATATAATCAGTTTGGACTTCGTTGTCCATGCCGGCAGCTTGGCGGGATGCAATGACGGCACTGTTATTCAGTGTTATAGCACAGGTACAATCTCCGGCGCTTATTGTGTTGGGGGGCTTGTGGGGAGTAATCCTGGTATCCTGCTCGATTGTTACAGCCGCGCTATGGTCAAAGGGACCAATAATGTTGGTGGTCTTACGGGACGGAACTGTGGTTTGTCCAACGAGAATGGGATTGTGATGCGTTGCTATAGTACTGGAACAGTCAGTGCCAATAGTTACTTCAACGGTTTGATGGGAGTCGATGGAGGCGCTGTAACCGATTCATTCTGGGATATTCAGACACCAGGCCAGACCTATAGTCCCGGGGGTGTAGGAAAGACTACAGCCGAGATGCAGACGGTGAGTACGTTCCTCGACGCTGGATGGGACTTCGTGGACGAGGATGCTAATGGCACTGAAGACATTTGGTGGATTCTCGAAGGGCAGGACTATCCGAGACTTTGGTGGGAAGCCGAGTAGATTTATGATTTACGATCCATTCGACCTTGCTCAGGACAAGTTTTCGATTTATGATTTTTTCTGCGTAATCCGCGAGATCCGCGGTTTAAGAAAACTACTATTGATTATTGTTACTGCTCCTTCGGCGAAGTTAATCAATTCTTGAAGTTCATTGGTTCCTGTTGCATAAACGGTTTTCACGCCTTATAATCTTGGTACAGTAATTTTCGCTATAACACACTTATTCAAAGCTAATAGAGGAAAGAAAGATGAAAGACATAGTAAATCAGATATCACGAAGAGATTTATTGAAGGCCGGGGCCGTTGTTTCGGCGGGTGTTCTGGCATCACGTAGCGGCCGGGTTTTCGCGGCGGGCTCGGATAAGATGAGGGTGGCTATAATAGGCTGCGGCGACCGGGGAACGCAGGATGCCATCGATTGCCTCAGGTCCGCCGAGGGCGTGGAAATGATAGCGATGGCGGATATGTTTCAGGACAGGATCGACAGCTCGCTGGCCAGGATGAAAAAGACGCAGCCGGACAAAGTCAAAGTCACGCCGGAGATGTGCTTTCTCGGCTTCGATGCTTATAAGAAGGTCATGGCGATCAAAGAGGTTGACATCGTGCTTCTGACGACCCCGCCGGGATTTCGCCCGCCCATGGTCAAAGCGGCGCTCGAGGCCGGCAAACACATCTTCATGGAGAAGCCCGGCGCCGTGGACCCTGTCGGCATTCGCTCGTTGATGGCTTCGGCGGAGCTGGCTGATAAGAAAGGCCTGTCCATAGTCGTAGGTACGCAGCAGCGATGGCAACCGCAGTATCTCGAACTTATCAAACGCGTCCATGACGGCAGGCTCGGTGACATCGTCGGCGGTCAGGCATACTGGAACTGGGGCGACTCCATGTGGCACTTCCAGCATAGAAAGCCCGGCTGGTCCGACATGGAATGGCAGATTCGATGCTGGCCGTACTTTGTCTGGCTCTCGGGCGATCATATCGTCGAGCAGCATCTGCACAATATGGACATTATTAACTGGGCCATAGGCTCGCCTCCGGTTCAGTGCTTAGGTATGGGAGGCAGGCAGTGCCGGACCGGCCCGGAGTTCGGCAACATTTACGACCATTTCACCGTCGAGTATGAATATGCCAACGGCATCCGCGTGATGAGCATGTGCTCTCAAATCAAGGGCTCCACGCCTCGCATCGGCGAACGCGTTCTCTGCACGAAGGGCGCAATCTGTACCAACCGGGGCGAAGGATATATCGAAGATGTCAAGGGCAACAGAATCTTCAAATACGAGGACGAGATCCACAGCGGCGAAGTGGCCCAGTGCGCGAACCTTATCAGCAGCATCCGCGAAGGCAAAGCCATCAATGAGTGCAAGCGGCTTGCCGAAAGCACAATGACCGTCATCCTTGGCCGGCTCAGCGCTTACACCGGCCGGGCGCTGAAATGGGACTGGGCAATGAAGGCCTCGAAACTTGATCTGTCACCGGAGAAATATGAACTCGGAGATCTGCCGGTCCGGCCGGTTTCGATGCCCGGCAAGACAAAGCTAATATAGCGACAGGGCGGCCGAGATTACTTCTAATATCGATTAAAGGCTGGATGGTTAGGAGATGAAAAGTGGAAATTGCCATTCTAATATTTCAGGCTGTGATATTGGTGACGATATTAGCCGGCATACGGTTCTTTAAGAGATATGTGCAATCAAAAGAAAATGATTTCGCAACAAAGCAGGATATTGGAGAGATAGCACGAAATATTGAATCCGTTAAAGCGGAAATTAAATCCGTCAATAGCGATACCGAATCCTTTAAGGCTGATATTAAATCCTTAAAGACGGCAATTGATTCCGTCAGAGCGGAGATTACCCATGAGCAGCGGATAGAACTTGCGGAAGATGTCCTGGGTTTGTTCTATGAGGCCGGAGAAGGCATAGCCGCTATTCGAAGCGGCCTGGATTCAGATGCTAAAGAAAGTCCGACAGGTCTGGTTGACACCGTAAAGAAGCGGCTCAAACAGCGAGCGGAGACATTCGATGCGCTGGAGTCCATGAAAGCCCGCTTTATCACTCGATTCGGTCCGGAACAGGCAGAACCTTTCGAGCAAATCAGACAAGTCCTGACAGATATCCGGGAAGCTGTTGTACGATTGAACGAGTTCGAGACCGCGCATGGGCAAGCTTACGATGAAGAGGAGAGTGAGCAACTGATAAACAATATGAAGAAATACGAGGCGATACTAAGATCGGGCTACGAGGATGTCGACGAGATGAGTGAGATTGTTGACAACGCTATCTCGCGGATGGAAGAAACCTGCAATAGACTCGTCGTGAGAAAATGACGTATAAGTTCATTTGACGAATTATCCGGCCAAATCCGGCGGTGTTCATAGGAACTCATCCGCCCGTGTGAGTGCGGCGTTCGAGAATTTCCGGGTGCAGGTAGCCGTTACACGTGCGGTGTCCCTCGACGGCGAGCTTTTTCAGCTCTGGCTTTATCACGCCGAATCTATCCATCGGGAAGTTCTTAAAACCGAGCATCCGGGCGGGCGAATCGGGCCTGACCTGAAAATCGAGCGCTTCGGGATCGACGAACATCGGGTCGGCCTCGATGGAATGAGCATCCAGGCCGGCGGTCTGCCACTGTTGAAGGTTCATCTGGCGAACGCCCTCAAGCTTCGGATCCACAGAGCCCGGTACGAACTTTACAAGTGCTCCGCCGCCGGCCCAATAAAGATTGTAGTCCCAATCCGCGACGTCGAGCGGTTTCGCCCGGATTCCCTGATACGCGGCGCGGCCCTCGCTTAGAACGACTATGTTGTTTTTGAAGATGTCGCCTTTATCGTCGAAGCAGACGTGGACGTTAATCGAATCGAGGAATATATTGTTCTCGATCCGGCGAAAGAATCCCTCGCGGAGTTTCAGTCCGCAGCCCAGCGTCAGGTTGTTGTAGATATAGTAGTTCGTCGAGCCGTCGTCCAGGTCGATGCCC
>CAZHBL010000079.1:0-13995 GCA_964530105.1 uncultured Pirellulales bacterium
GAAACTTACCACCGCTTCCGCCAAGAGTGGCACTTGAGTGAGATGTTACAAAAAAGTTAACTTTACGCTTTCTCTAATGCTCCGCCTTGCTTTTTGTCGTCCTCAATGTTATAATATCTGTTTCTACGATGGCTCTCATATCATTAGTAGCCATTTACATTAAATAATAAAGGTAAAGCCGATGGGTAATAAATCGACTAAAATTAGTAAAACAAATGATAACTGGCTGCGTCGGAATGCAATCAAGGCAGTCATCATTCTCGTTGCGGTAGCAGTATTGACTGTAATCATGAAAATGCCAAAGAAAAAGCGGGAAGCTCCCGCCACCGAAGCGCCGCCGGTGAACGTTACAGTTATGACCGTAACGGCAGTTCCGCAGCTTGCCGATACGTTCGACCTGCCGGCGGTGGTCGAGCCGAACCGGATCGTTACAGTCTCCGCCGAAGTAAGCGGCCGCGTCGAACGGATTCCTCTGGAGGAGGGCAGCAAGATACTCGCCGGAGACCTGCTCATCAAGCTGAATACCGACCTCATACAGCCCGAATTCGAGAGCGCCAAGGCGCAGGTTGAGCGAGACCAGATCGAGTTCGACCGAATGACGAACCTGGTCAAAGAAAACGCCACTACCCAGCGAGATCTGGACAATGCCACTTCCCAGATCGCTATCAGCAAGGCCCGTCTCCAAGGTATCCGCGCCCGTCTGGAGCGCACCAGCATTTTCGCGCCGACGGCCGGAGTGCTCAACGATCTGCTCGTCGAGGAGGGCGAATACGTCGATCCCGGCAATCCGGTAGTCCAGATCGTTGATACCGATACGGTGAAGGTGGTCGTCGAAATCCCCGAACGTGACATTGCTTTTTTCGCTATCGGCGAAAAGGCGGATATCTTTGTGGACGCAAAAGACCAGGTGGACACAGAAGGCCAGGCCAAATCGCTGGCGGGAACAATTACATTCATTAGCGAATTGTCGGATTCACAGACTCGATCAACGCGCACGGAGATAACACTGAACAACGAGCAACGGCTGCTGCGGAGCGGACAAATCGTGCATGTCAGCCTGACGCGTCGAATCCTCAAAGACGCCGTACTGATACCGCTGCTGGCGGTGATTCCAATGGAGGACGGCAAAGCCGTCTACGTGGTTAATTCCTCACAGGCCAAACGCCGCGAAGTCAAGATCGATATCATCAGGGGCGATCAAGTACAAATAACAAGCGGCCTGGAGCCGGGCGATAAACTCATTATCTCCGGTCATCGCTTCGTCGCTCCAGGACAGAAGGTGAATATCGTACCGGAGATGAAATAGCCGCCATGCTTCTTACCGATCTTGCCATTAAAAACCGCACAACGGTCGCTGTTCTGGGCCTTATCATCATCCTGACAGGCGGCTACAGCTACATCTCGCTGCCCCGTGAAGCGGCCCCGGATGTTCCGATTCCATACATTCTGGTTACGACCACGTACGAGGGTGTCTCGCCGGAAGACATGGAAAGTTCCGTCACGATGAAAATCGAGAAGGAGCTGAACGGCATTCGGGGCGTCAAGGAAATTACCTCCAGCAGCGCTGAGGGTATGTCGTTGATCAGCGTGGAATTTGAGCCGGATGTTCCCAGCGAAGTAGCCTTGCAGCGAGTGCGCGACCGTGTGGATCTGGCGAAAGGGGATCTGCCCACGGACGCTGAGGAGCCGGTCATCAAGGAGATCAACTTCGCCGAGCTGCCCATCATGCTAATCAACATTTCGGGAGAGGTCTCACCGGTTCAGCTCAAGGAGGTTGCTGACAATTTGCAGGACGCCCTTGAAGCGGTGCCTGGTGTGCTCAAGGTGGAAATGGCGGGCGATTTAGAACCCGAAATAAGGTTAGAGTTTGATCCCGACCGGATCGCCCAGTATAACCTGACCATCCCTGAGATTCTGGCCCTTATTCCGTCAGAGAATGTGAACATTTCCGCGGGCGGCCTGGAGACAAAGGGGACGAAATTCAACGTTCGTATTCCAGCCGAGTTTGTAACACCGGAGGAGGTGGACCATTTGCTGCTGACGGTTCGTGCCGGCAAGCCAATCTATCTGTCCGACGTTGCCGCGGTGCGATATACGTTCAAGGACCGGAGAACCTACTCACGGCTCGATGGTATTAGCAATATCACGCTGAGTATCAGCAAGCGTGTCGGTACCAATGCCGTCCAGATCTCTGATTACATTAAAGTCGTAATTGAAAAAGCGCAGGAGCAGGCGCAGGGGGTGTTGAAGTTCGACATAACTTACGATATGTCGAAAATGGTTCGCAACATGGTCGCCGACCTGGAAAATAACATTTTCTCGGCGCTGATTCTGGTGACAGTGGTGTTGCTGCTTTTCCTCGGCTGGCGCCCGAGTACGATTGTCGCGATGATCATCCCGCTGAGTATGCTAATCACCTTCTTCGTCGTCCAGATGCTGGGTTACACGTTGAACATGATTGTCCTGTTCGGTCTGGTATTAGTGCTGGGGATGCTGGTTGATAACGCCATTGTCATTGTGGAGAACATCTTTCGGCATCTTCAGCTCGGGCATAGTCGTGTAGAGGCGGCTATACTCGGTGCACGACAGGTTGCCTGGCCGGTTACCACTTCTACGTTTACCACCGTATGTGCGTTTCTACCGCTGATGTTCTGGCCGGGTATCATGGGCGATTTCATGAAGTATCTGCCGATCACCTTGACTATCGGCTTGCTGGCCTCTCTATTCGTAGGGCTTGTGTTCAACCCGGTGATCTGTTCGGTTTGGACGGGCCGCTCAACGGCCCCGCGTCAACGGGACCACTGGATCATTCGAGGCTACCGTCGGCTACAGCAAGCAGGGCTGAACAATCCGGGTCTGACCTTGTTCCTGGCGTTCTGTCTGCTCGTTACGATAAGCACGTTGTATGGTAAGATCGGGCAAGGCGTGGAGTTCTTTCCCGAGGGCGATCCGGATCGTGCTATCATTAACGTGCGTACTCCGCAGGGAACGAACATTCATGAGACTGATCAGATCGCCCGCCTGATCGAGGAGCGTGTCCAGCCTTATAAACCGTGGATTGAGCATATTGTCACGAACGTTGGCTCGGCGGGAAGCTCCGGCGAGTTTCTTATGACCAGCACAGGAGGTCCGCACCTGGCTAATGTCACACTTATCTTCTATGACTTTGCCGAGCGTGAAAGACCGTCAACAGAGATTATCGCTGAGGTTCGCCAGGCAGTCGCCGACATTGCGGGGGCCGAGATTCAGGTCAAGAAGCAAGAAATGGGGCCGCCGACCGGTGCGCCCGTCACGGTGCGCATCGTGGGAGAGAACTTTAAGACCCTGGAGAGCCTCAGCGCGCAGGTCAAGCGTATGATTGCCGACGTGCCCAATATCGTCAATTTGCGGAGCGACTTGGAGGCCACTCGTCCGGAACTGGCTTTTATCGTCGATCGCCGTGTCGCCGTGCTTCTCGGAGTCAACACGGCTATCGTGGGTAACTTTCTGAAGATGGCGGTCTTTGGAAGTAAAGTCGGAACCTATCGCCAGTACAACGACGAGTACGACATTACCGTGCGTCTGCCGCTGGAGGATCGGACGAAGGTCGATGATTTGTATCGATTGCAGATTCCCAACGCCACCGGTGAAGCTGTGCCGCTCTGCTCGCTGGGCGGGTTCAAGTATCGAGGCGGATTCGGTACGATCAACCGGGTCGATCAGAAACGGGTTGTAACACTTACCGCCGATGCAGAAGGACGCCTCAGCTCCGAAGTGCTGGCAGACGTGCAGAAGAAGCTTGATGCAGTTCAACTGCCCGCCGGCTATGAAATTCGCTACGCCGGCGAAAAGGAAGAACAGGATAAAGCTCAGGCGTTTCTCTCCAAGGCGTTTGCTATCGCTATTCTGCTGGTCACTCTGGTACTGGTGATACAGTTTAACTCACTTATGATTCCCTTTATAATCATGACCACGGTTGTGCTTTCGCTGATTGGTGCTCTAACGGGTTTGCTGATCTGCCATTTGCCCTTCGGCATCATTATGACGGGAATCGGCGTCATCAGCCTGGCCGGGGTGGTGGTGAACAATGCGATAGTATTACTCGCCTATACTCGCCAATTGCAACAGAAGGGACTGGACCTGGTCTCTGCCGCCGCAGAGGCAGGCGTGACGCGTCTGAGGCCTGTAATGTTGACGGCGATGACTACAATCACCGGTCTGATTCCCATGGCTATCGGCATCTCCTTTGACGTCCATACATTCACGTGGGCGACTAAAAGCGAGTCCACGCAGTGGTGGCGCAACATGGCGGTAGTCGTCATATTCGGACTGGGCTTCGCCACGGTTCTGACACTGGTCGTTGTCCCTTCACTCTACGTCATGCTAAGCCGTCTCTGTCTCCGACTGGGATTCAAAGAAGTGGGCACCGAGCATTCGGTGGAAAAACCGGTGACAACCACCGGCTCATAGTATTAACATCAACATTAAACGCCCCATTTCGATCAGCGAGTATCGAAAGGGTAATGAATTATAGGGTGGACCTTAGTCCACCGAGCCGTCATGGTTGGACATAGTCACCACCCTACGATTCTATATGATAACAGGATGACAGCAGGAATTTTGGAATTGCCATAACAGGAGCAGAAATGAAGCTGGATTTTTCATACTACATGCCGACCAGAATTATCTTCGGCTGCGGCAAGTTAAGTGAGCTTGAAACCACGCCGTACCTTCCGGGCAGGAAGGCTCTTGTTGTAATCGGGGCCTCCGGAGCCATGAAGAAACACGGCTATCTCGACAGAGTGACTAAATACCTCAAAAGCAACGGCGTAGAAACGGTTGTGTATGACAGGATTCAGCCTAATCCTGTTTCGGAGCATGTCGAAGAAGGGGCGTCCGTCGCTAAAGCAAACGGCTGCGATTTCATCGTCGGTCTCGGTGGGGGCAGCTCGATCGATTCGGCAAAAAGCATAGCGGTAATGGCCGTCAATCCGGGTCGGTACTGGGATTACATTGCCAGGGGAAGCGGCGGTGGAAAAACACCCGCTCACGGGGCGCTGCCCATAGTAGCCATCACGACGACCGCCGGGACGGGTACCGAAGCGGATCCTTGGACGGTCATCACAAGGAGCGAGACAAACGAGAAAATCGGCTGGGGGGCCAATTGCACATTTCCGTGCCTGTCAATCGTCGATCCGGAGTTGATGGTCAGCGTGCCTGCGAAAACGACTGCTTATACCGGGATGGATGCATTCTTTCATTCGGTCGAATCATACCTCGCAACGGTTAACCAGCCGACGAGCGATCACTTGGCATTGGAGGCTGTCGGTCTAATCACAAAATATCTGCCGGTCGCCGTCAAGGACGGAACGAATATGCAAGCACGAACCAGGCTCGCCTGGGCCAACACCGAAGCGGGAATCTGCGAGTCGCTGTCCTGCTGCATTTCCCACCATTCGATGGAACATGCAGTCAGTGCTTATTATCCCGAAGTCGCTCACGGTGCAGGCCTGACGATGCTTTCGGTTTCTTACTTCAGCTACTTGGCGGAAAGAAATCCCGTGCGTTTTGGAGATCTCGCACGGGCTATGGGAGAAGATATTGACGGTTTGTCCGAAGAAGAAAGCGCTATGGCGTTTATCGCCGGATTGAAAAAGCTTATAACAAATGTCGGTCTGAAAGAGCAAAAGCTCGCCGACTTCGGCATTAAGCGAGACGACCTGAAAACTTTCGCCGAGAATTCTTTCTTCGCGATGGGCAGTCTTTTCGACATCACGCCGGTAAAACTGACGGTTGATGACGTTCTTGCCATATATGAAAATGCGTACTCGTAAGCTGTAAATATAATGAGACGCAACTATGTTTCGGGAGGTAAAGATGTTCAAGGACCGGATGATTGTGTGGTTTCTGGAATATGTCTTCGGCGGCGCACTGGTAATCGTCCCGATGACAAGTCTGGCCATTCGTCGATTCGCCTGGACGGATGCGTATGGTTGGACTGCAAAGTTGTTCGTAGCCTCTCTCGGCGTCATTTTGATTTCGTGTGCCAGCTCGATGAGACAGCGAATGCTACTTGCAAGGCGCATCGACAAGCTTGCCGAACAAATTCAGGCGAATGCCGCATTCTCACGAATATCGGCAGAAGCCAAAGGCTAAACCGGCCGTAGCCAATAAACGCCGCTTCTCAGTACCCGATGGCGCAGCCGTCCTTGCGAGGGTCGGACGCTCCGAAGTATCGCCGGGGATTAGATTTTTTCCATATACCCTGGTAGCCGCCGAACGCACCTGTTCCGGAACTGACTTTGTGCCCCATGTAGGAAAGTCTGAGCTTTGTATCTTCTGATATAAGCCGCTCGAAATCTACCGAGCCGCAGCCAACCATTTTTCGCCCGGTCGGTGTCGAGCTTTCGGAATGCTGAATCCGAGGCTGTTCACCGGCCTGTTGTGGAGACATTCCGAAATCGAGGATGTTCATCAGCACCTGGACATGTCCCTGCGGCTGGAAATCGCCGCCCATGACTCCGAACGAGAAAACCGGCTCAGCGTCTTTAGTCACGAACGCCGGGATAATGGTGTGGAAAGGCCGCTTGTGAGGTTCCAGCTTATTGAGATCGGCGGGATTGAGCGAGAACAACTGGCCGCGATTCTGAAGGCAGAATCCCAAGCCGTCCGGCACAAAACTCGAACCCCATCCGTAATAGATGCTCTGAATGAGCGAGACCATATTGCCGTCTTTGTCCGCGGCGGTCAGATAGATCGTATCCGAGGAGCCTTTGAGCCTGCCGGGCGCGACCTGCTGTGCGGCCCGCCTGGGATCGATCAGTTTTACACGCTGGGCGGCGTACTCTTTGGAGATAAGTGCTTTGAGTGGAACATCGGCAAAATCCATGTCAGCGTAGTATACCGCACGGTCCTCGAACGCCAGTTTCTTCGCTTCGATGAAAAGATGCAGTTGCTCAGCCGAGTTGGGCTGCATGGAACCGATATCGAAATGTTCCAGCAGATTTAGCATCTGCAGGGCGGCGATTCCCTGGCCGTTCGGCGGCAACTCCCAGACGTCATAGCCGCGATAGTTCGTGCTGACCGGCTCGACCCAGTCGGCAGTGTGGTCACGAAAATCACGCATTGAAAATAGCCCGCCGTTGGCTTTGGAAAACTTGACTATTCTCTCGGCAATTTGGCCCTTGTAGAATGCCTCGGCGCCGTCGCGGGCGATAATCTCGAAGAGCCGCGCCAAATCCTCGTTCTTGAAAATTTCCCCAAAAAGCAAAGGCTTGCCGTCAGGCATGAAAGTCTTGATCGCGGCGGGATTGGCCTTCGAGCCGAGGGACCAGGAACGGGCTATGATGGGCGTAACGCCGAATCCTTCGCGTGCATAAAAGATGGGCGCTTCGAGGACCTTTGCAAGACTAAGCCGGCCGAGTCTTTTCTGTAATGCGGACCACCCGCTGACGCACCCGGGGACACTCCAGGCCATCGGCCCGAGAACAGGAATCTCCTTCAGTCCCATCGCCAGTGCTTTGTCGAGACTCCAGTCGTACGGCGAGCGGCCGCTCGCATTGAGCCCTATCAGTTTGCGCTGCTCGGCGTTCCAGACGATGGCAAACAAATCGCCCCCGGGCCCGCAGCTCATCGGCTCGACCAGGCTCAGCATAGCGTTGGCGCAGATAGCCGCATCTACTGCGTTGCCGCCGGCCTTGAGAATATCGACTCCGGCCATGCTGGCCAGAGGCTGACTGGAGCAGACAACTCCATTTTGACAAACAACCGTAGAGCGGTTCTGGTTTCGATTCCGGATCACGTCTTTATCGAGAAATATACTATCGCCCGATGCCTGCGTGCCGCGCTGTCCGGCTACGGACAGTTTGCCCCCAATCAAGCCTGAACTCCAGGCACAGCCGACAAGTTTGAGAAATGAACGTCGCTTCATAAGCTTCCACCTTTCAATATGCAGCACGAGCGGTTCGCCAACCACCTTACATTGAGGTATTGTACCTGAACGGCTAAACAAGTCAAGCGAACCACGTGCTAAATCGTTACTGAGCGATTAATAATGCTTGCATTGTCAAGAAGAATCAGGTATTCTGTCCGACAATAACGCTTAGCAGCGTCGCTGAGCATGAGTAAATGAGAATCAAAGAACGGGACTTTTATAATTTAACTTTAAGTCTATCGAAGAAAGGTGGGTTAGTAAAAATGCTAACACGGAAAAAACAATTCTCTATCGTTTGTATGCTTTTCATAGTCTGGTTTTCAGCGTCCGGCTCTTTTAGCCAGGAAGGAGAACAGAAGTATACTGCAACAACAATATCAGACCCCCAGATCCCTACCGGCGACCTGGAGCTCCTCCTGAAACCTTTGACAAAGAGCGAGTTAATCGTGGAAGCCGAAGCGTGGCTGCAATTGCTGAAGAGCAAGGTCAGCCAGATCAGTGCCGCAGAAATTCAGATGCGGCAAAAATCCAGAGAGATCGACAATAAGGAAGCGGAAACAAAGAAGAAAATCGGAGAGATAGAAAAATCGCAGGAGCAAACAAACCAAGCTGCCGGTCCGTCCGCAGAGAGTGCGAAAGACTTGCAGCAGAAAGTCGAGGTTGCGGCCGAAGCGGAAAAAGAGATACAGGAAAAAGTTAATGCCGTCGATCAAACAAAATCAGAGATCGAAGACATAACAACTCAATCCCAGTCTGAGTTAGAGAGCAAACCAGAAGAAGAACGCAGCAGCCTGGAACAGGATTTACAGAAAAAAACCGAAGAGGTTATCGAGGCCCAGGAAAAGATCAAAGATACGGTCCAGGAAATAGCCCAAGCCGATATGGAATTGACCGAAAAGGTAAAGAAAATTGGTGCCGCTGAGGTCGAATTACAATCCAAGGTTAAAGAGCACCTGCTGGTAAACATCACTAAGCTCCGAGAAGAACAGACGGCGCTGATCGACCGTTTTAACGTTGTCCTGTCGGCCCTGAAGGACAAAGGAGGCGAGATTGAAGAATATGAAAAGTATGTCGCGGCAGTTTCCGGATTGAACGTTGATATGCAAGCTATTAAGGATGTCAGTGCTTTTCGGATCATGATCTGGGGCTGGCTCAAATCTACCGAAGGGGGCCTGCGCTGGCTTAAGAATATCATATTTTTCCTCCTGACATTGTTGGTATTCTACGGCCTGGCGCACATCCTCGGCAAAATAACCTGGAAAACTGTCTCGGCGTCAAAGAAATTTTCCGACCTGCTGAAACATTTCTTTGTCAGTGCGGTACGCAAGACTGTTATGCTAATCGGTATAATTGTAGCGCTGTCCATGCTGGAAATTGAGATCACCCCATTTATCGCCGGTCTCGGTGTGGCGGGATTTGTTCTTGGCTTCGCCCTGCAGGGAACACTCAGCAATTTTGCCTCCGGCCTGATGATATTGATGTATCGCCCGTATGATGTCGGACAGGTTATTGACACAGCGGGTGTGAAGGGAAGCGTTTATTCCATGAATCTGGTTTCCACTACAATTAAAACTTTTGACAACCAGATCGTGGTTATACCGAACGGCAAAATCTGGGGAGACGTCATTACGAATGTTACTGGCAGTGACACCCGACGGGTCGATATGACCTTCGGAATCAGTTACAGCGACGATATTGCCAAAGCCGCAAAGATACTCGAAGACATCGTTTCGAAACACGAGCTGGTTCTGAAGGATCCCGCTCCGGTCGTAAGACTGCACGAACTCGGCGATTCCTCGGTCAATTTTATCTGCCGGCCCTGGGTCAAAACCGGGGATTACTGGACAGTCTTCTGGGATGTGACCCGCACCGTCAAAGAACGATTCGATGCCGAAGGCGTATCGATCCCCTTCCCGCAACGGGACGTTCACATCTATCAGACCACCAAGGGCGGTCATTAGAGCTTTTGTCTCTCCGGCGAATCTCAATTGACAATTTGTGAACCGGAAGGCATAATGAGTTGGATATCTTGTAACGTTAGTTCGTTATTTTTTGAAGTTTTTCGAGTAAGGAGAAAGTTATGCGAAGTATACTGCTAAAGACAATATTGTGTTTGGCGATCGTTGCATTAGCAGCAGGCTGTGGCCCCAGGGGCAATCTGACAGTCGTTGAAAAGCGGCAGGTGGTGATTGATATGGAGAAGGAAACCCTTGAAAGATTGTATAAGGAATCGCCCGGGACCAAGGAGAAGGTTGAGAAGTCCGCAGGCTACGGGACATTCAGTAATGCCAATGTCAACCTGATTTTCGCGAGTGCCGGAAGCGGTTACGGCTCGGTCGTTGATAATTCGACGGGTAATCGTACCTATATGAAAATGGCGTTAGGCGGTGTCGGCCTCGGATTGGGCGTAAAGGATTATCGCGTCGTGATGATCTTCAAGGACAAGGCCACGCTCGATAAGTTCGTTGAGAGCGGCTGGGACGTCGGCGCTCATGCAGATGCGGCGGCTAAAGCCGGTGAATCCGGAGGCGAAGTCAGCGGCGAGGGAGATATCCGGTCCGGAGTCGAGGTATTCTCGATGACAGAATCCGGCCTTGCTTTGCAGGCAACTATAGCCGGTACTAAATACTGGAAAGATGACAAACTCAACTGACAAGCACCGATGAGTATAAACACTTTAATGCACAAGGCTGTCCGATCAAACGAATTCAGACTTTTACTCAATCATTCTTTCGAACGGTAACAGTTCAATTGATTGGTGATTATGATAGCATCACTAAAATGTCGAAATACTTCTGAAGTTTTTTCTGGACATTCGTATCTCAACGGGTAAAAGTATTAAGTGTTAGTATATGAAAGGCGATTCCGAAAATATGTTTAAGGAAAGGTCATAAGATGTTTATACCCATTCCATCACCAATCCGCAAAATTCTGAAGATTCTTCGTGGCGGCGTTTCGCCGGTCATTATCTTCATCTCGATAACACTGGGCTTTACTTTTGGTATGATACCGGGCTTTTCGGGACTGCATGCCGTTCTGATAGCGTTAGTATTTTTGTTGAATGTCCATCTCGGGATGTTCCTTATGTCGGCGGCTTTAGGCAAAGCCCTATGTTTTGCAGCCGCTCCTGTGCTTTATCATATCGGAATGGCTGTCCAGGATTACCTTTCCGGCCTGCCGAAGCTTTTGGCGGCGATACCAATTATCGGCATAACCGATTTCAATAAATACGCGGTTGTTGGCGGCCTGATCGCCGGACCCGTAGTCGGAGTCATAGTCGGATTGCTTATAGCCCGGGCGGTGATTGGTTTTCGCCGTGCGCTCTTGAAATTCGAAGAGGGCTCCGAGAAATTCAGGAAATGGTATTCCAATCGCTGGGTCTATATACTCGATAAAATTCTCGTTGGCAAACGGACAAAGGACGCAAAGTCGCTCTTCACCGGCAAGACGAAAATCATCCGCAAGGCAGGTGTTGCTTTTGCCGTGATCCTGCTGCTCATCTTTGGTGTAGTTACACACTTTCTAAAGGATACGAAAATCAAAGAATACGCCTCCGCCAGGCTCACCCAGTTAAACGGGGCGGAAGTCGACCTCGAATCACTCAAGCTCTCCGTCCTGAACGGGGATGCATCGGTTTCGGGTATACAGATCACCGATGCCGCAAATCCCGGAAACAACCAAATCGCTATAGATAAAATATCCGCAGAAGCCAGTGTCTATGACCTGACGCTGGGCAAGGTTGTTCTGGACAAGGTGTTGCTTTCGAACGTTCAGTTCAATCAGAAACGCCAGACGCCCGGCAAGGTAACCGAGGTAAAGGCTGGGGAGCCGGAAGTTTTCGATCCGTGCGAATATAAGGTGGCGGTAGAAGATATCAGCAAGCTCGATAAGTACCTCGAAAATGCCAAGGCAGTGAAGGAATGGCTGCAAAAAGCCCGAAAGTGGCTGCCCGATCCTAATGACAAAGAGGGCAAAGCGCCCGTGGAACAGGCGCCGATCAAGTATCTCGACTATCTCATTGCTCGTGCTAATGTACCGTCCTCGGCGCGTTTCCTTGCCAGAAACGTGCTGCTGGAGAAGGTTGGAATAGAATCACCAGTGTTCGGCAGCAGTAATATCAGCATAGAGAATATCAATGATGCTCCGTCTGCCACTGCTTTGCCCATTAAACTTCAGGTCAAGTCAAACGACACGCCACTTGAAATGAACATGACCTTCGATTACAGCTCGGGAGAAAAGGTGCCGAAAGTGACGGGGAATTTCACCAAACTGGACCTGAGTAAATTGCAGTCGAATCTAAGCAGCGGTGCGGGCCTTACCTTTACATCCGGTCTCGCTTCGGGTCAATTCAATGGTTCGATTACAAGCGAATCGATCGACCTTACTATTGATGTCGAAATACAGAACATGCAGGCCAGCTCCCAGGGCGACGGAATTCTTGGCCTGGGCGGCCAGACGACATCCGAAGCTTTCAAAATTCTCAAGGACCTTAAGACAACAATCAAGATAGTGGGCCCGACCACCGAGCCTCGGCTTGTGTTTGACACTCACGGACTCCAGGATAGTATCAAGCAGGCGCTGGTAAAAGCCGGCAAGGAGAGGTTGACGGAGGAAATCGATAAACAAGTTGAAAAGCAGCTCGGCGACAAGGTTCCGGAAGAGTTGAAAGGCGTAATCAAAGAGCCGAAAGATCTTATGAAAGGTCTCGGAGGCCTGCTCGGAGGAAAAGAAAAAGACAAATAGCAAAGGTCCAAAATCTACCTCAATTAAAGATAAAGAGAGTGAAAGATTAGATCGTTACGGCACGGTTTGGTAGTAACATATAATAGTAATGTTTGTTAGACGTTACAGTTGGAGTCGCAGGTTTTAATAATGGATTGAAATGAAAGGAGATTGTCATGCGTTATCGAATACTGATTGTATTGGCATGTCTGGTGCTTTGTGTCCAGATAAGCCTCGGAGATGAAATTCTCTTGAAGAATGGAGATCATATTTCCGGTAAAATTCAACATCTTTTAGATGGGAAATTAACCTTCAAGGCAGACGTTGCAGGGGAAGTCACTGTGGATTTATCCAACATCCAGACTTTAAGCAGTGATGGTCCGATCGAGGTCAACCTTAAAGACCGGACGGCTTTTACGCAAAAAGTGTCAAGCGCTACGCCTGGCCTGTTCGTCATCGCAGGCAGTGAGTCGACGAAAGCCCAGGAATTCGCGGTCGCCGATATCGTCTCTATCAATCCGCCCATAAAGCCCATACCGAAATGGACAGGAGATATTTCCATCGGGATTACCTCTACACACGGCAATACACAAACCGAGATGATCAGCGCCAACGCCAATTTTTCCAAACGTACTGAAAAAGATCGCACGACGGTCAGCACGGATTACGCAAAGGGCACACAGAAAGACCGGAACACCGGTGATGATGTTACTATTGAAGACTGGTGGCGTGCAAAAGGCAAGTACGATTACTTTTTCAGTAAGAAGATGTATGGTTACCTGGACGGCCGATATGAAAAAGATGCCGTTGCCGAGTTGGACCGGCGTATGATTATTGGTCTCGGTGGTGGCTATCAATGGATCGAGTCGGAAAATATGAACTTTTCATCGGAGTTCGGTCTGGCATCGCTTTATGAGAAGTTCGACAACCAGACTGACAGCAATAGTAATATTACGCTACAGCTTGGCTACAACTTCGACAAGAAGCTTCGCAAGAACATAAAGTTCGTACATGATCTGACCTTCTATCCAAGTATCGATAAATTCTCCGACTATTATCTTACAACAACCGCCGGAATCCGTGCCGATTTTACCGAGACGTTATTTATTACCCTCAAAGGGATCTTCAACTACGACACAACTCCGGCAATTGGTTCTCATAGAACTGATGTAAAATATTTTTTCGGCTTAGGCTATCGATTTTAATCCGGCCTGAACGACTTAATCAGGTTCTGATGATAACATATGACCAAGGTCCTCTGCCTTTTATTTTAAGGGGATGAATGTCAGGCAGAGGACAACGGTCGTTTTGTTATTAGATAGAATCCTCTTAAGACTTGACAGTTGCCGTTTTGAGCCTAA
>CAZHBL010000080.1:0-13941 GCA_964530105.1 uncultured Pirellulales bacterium
TCGACCCTAATCGAACCGCCGAGCAACAACTATCCAAACCGGTCAGCAGAATTCATATAAGAACTTCTTCAAGCCGTCACAATAAATGCTCATAGTCCTTTTGATTAATCAAAAGGACTATGAACTTCGTATGATCGAGCAAGTGGATATTAATGATGACTTTATTTGTGGATGGAAATTTTCATCATGAGATTACCGCTTCAGGAAGCAGAAAAAGTTCGGCAGGTGAAATTTTTTAAAACTACGAATTTTTTCGTTGACAAGTACGAAGATATTCGTATAGTTTTGCCGATATAGGAAACGAAAGAGATTTTTAGGAGATTTATAATGGCAAGACGTAAAAATTCCCGACCGACCGATAGAGAGCTTACAATCCTGCGAATTCTGTGGGACAAGGGGCCCAGCACGGTTCGCCAAGTCAACGAGGCGATGAGTCAGGATGAAGATACCGGCTACACGACCACCCTAAAGCTGATGCAAATTATGGCTGAGAAAGGGCTTGTGCTCAGAGACGATTCTCAGTTCAAGCACGTCTATCGGCCGGCCCTGACCGAGGAAAAAGCCCAGAAGCAATTGGTCGGCGAACTTCTCGACAGGGCATTCTCCGGCTCGGCGGAAAAGCTGGTCATGCGGGCACTATCGGCCAAGAAGGTCTCGGCAAAAGAACTGGCAAGCATCAGAAAATTGCTTGCTGAATTTAAGGGAGAATAATCAAAATGGCACTGGAGAATATTCTTTCACAAGAAATTGTCCAAAAACTTGGCTGGACACTGCTTCATTTCGTCTGGCAAGCGGTAGCGGTAACCTTGCTTTTAGGCATCCTGCTGGCCGTACTGCGAAAATCCTCAGCCAACCTGCGCTACATCGTCGCCTGTGCGGCAATGGGATTGATAGTCCTACTGCCCATCGCAACAATGCAGTTGGTCTCGGTTTCGATACCGCAACCGTTAGCCAACACAGAACTACCGCCTGCACCCGTTATTGTGACGATGCAGCCAATCACCGAAGAGACACCCCAGGCAAGTGTCGTTGAATACGAAGAACCGGTACAGCCTGAAAGCTTTAGCCCGGCACCGGCGGCCTCATGGAAGCAGCGAGCCGCCGATCGGCTCGAACCGGCCCTGCCCTACCTCGTCTCAGGATGGCTGTTCGGCGTATTCGGACTATCGCTCTGGCATTTAGGCGGCTGGGCACAATTACAGCGACTGCGAAAAAAGATGGTCAGAAAGGTAGATGACTCTGTCCATAACAAACTGCGCCGATTGTCTGAAAAACTGCAAGTCAAGCGAGCGGTTCAACTGTTGGAATCGGCACTGGTTCAGGTCCCCACGGTCGTCGGCTGGCTGCGCCCGGTGATTCTCCTGCCGGCCAGCGTCCTGACGGGCCTAAGTTCCGAACAGCTCGAAGCGCTCTTAGCGCACGAGTTAGCCCATATCCGCCGGTACGATTACCTGATCAATATGCTGCAAACGATCGTCGAGACGCTTGGTTTCTATCATCCCGCCGTATGGTTGGTCTCGCACAGGATTCGCATCGAGCGTGAGAACTGCTGCGACGACCTGGCCGTCAGCATCTCCGGCGACCGCGTCCGCTACGCCAGGGCCCTGACATTGATGGAAGAGATCAGGACCGGCAGAAACGAATTAGCCGTCGCCGCCACCGGCGGCAGCCTCTTTAGCCGCATCCGCCGATTAGTAAACAAAGAATCTACCGACGGCAGCCGGGCCGGCTGGATACCCTTCGTCATCACCATCCTGCTGATAGCGATAATCTCGGTGCCCACAACCATTGCCCTAACGACCAAATACAAAACCCAGGAGCCTCAGCAAGAAACGGATGTTATGGGTAATGTTAAGCCGGAAAGTGCAAAATGGGAGAATATTGGCGGGATTTTCCCTGCTGATTTCAACGATACAAAGGTTCTGACCGAACACATCAACCTTAGCTCCATCGGGCAGGATTGCGAAGGAAAGGTATTTATCACCTGTATCCTCGATTCTGCGCAAAGCAGCGTCCGCAGGCATCGGTTTGTGCTCGTGCAAAAAAGCGGCAACATTCTCGAACCGAGCGGCTACACGACGTTCAGCTCTGAGAACAAATTACAGGAGAAATTCGGCTTCAATGCTCCGTTTCTAACGCGAGAAATAGAAGGATTCAGGTTCCAAATTAGGCCGTTACCCCTTGCAGGAATCGATGACAGTTTACCACAATTGCTGGTGGGCAATTTTACCACTATTAAGCAAGGAAAATTTATGCCTTACAAGCTGGCTCCGCCCGGCCGCTATGCGATAGAGCTTGACGGAATCGATGACTATCTTCTCGTGCCGGACAGCCCGAGCCTGAGGCTGGAGGCGCCCTTTACCGTCGAGATGTGGATCAAAACCAACCTGCCCGCTGACCCCAATCAGGACTACTGGGGCTGGGCCGTCCTTTCCAAGGGCTTCCACGTCGGCACTCCCAGAGTATGGGTAACAGGTTTTGGAATCACGCTCAATCGAAATGTTCCACAAGACCCATCGCAATTACTCATAGAGTATTCCACAGCGAATCATAGCGGTTTATTCACGATGCCGTACGGCACAGCATCCAAACTCAAAAACGGCAAGTCCGATTGGATACATATTTCGCATGTCTTCAACGGGGAAAACTATAAATCCGCGCCCGGCCAGCCGTTGGTCATTGGCAAGTTCCTGATTCCAACTACAAGTCCGCTGATGGGCCAGATTGGGGAGATTCGAATCTGGAACGGCGCACGTACGCGGGAACAAATCCGCCGGTACGAAAATGTTGCTCTTACCGGAAACGAACCCGATTTAGCGGCATGGTGGCCCTTCGAGCAAAAGGAAGGTCAATTTGCATACGACATGAGCGGCAACAACAATCACGCCCGCCTCGGCTCGTCCTCAGAACCCGACGACGCCGATCCCAAATGGATCGACCTCGAAGCGGACCCAGGTCAAGCCGATCGTAACACAAACGCACCGGTCGAGAGTAAAAATATAGACAAGAGCCGGCAAGAGCAAACATCTGCACCCTCAAACATAGGGCCAATTGGCCAGCATGCACTTGTGTTCGATGGTGTCGATGATTGTATGTACGTCCCGGCCAGTCCTACATTACAGTTTAAGCCGCCGTTCACCATCGAGATGTGGATCAAACCCGATTTCTCCGAAATCGAACGGATAAAAGAACCCGGAGAGAAATTTACCGGGCTGAGTTTGATGCGAAAGGGCAAAAAAATTCATGACGAAGGAAAAATTCAAGCCGGAGGATTCGCCATGTACGTGGATTCTTCGTCAAGACCAGAAGACAGCTCTTGGGGAAGCCTTTATCTTGGCACTGAAGGTGGGTTGTTATTTCAGGAGGATTTGTTCGTCGGTAAACGATCTGAGATGGGACAGGCTGGATGGATTCATGTTTCCATGAGTGGCAGACGGAGCGAAATGTACGTGCCTGTGCCGGACGAGCCGCTTGTCATCGGGGAGGCCATCAAACCACCAAATCTTGTACGCTTCAAAGGCCAGATCGCCGATATTCGGGTATGGAACAGACTCTTCACACGGTCATATCCCTCTTCATACACAAACGCAGCATTGACCGGCAGCGAACCGAACCTTATCGCATGTTGGGACTTTGAACACGCCGAAGGTCAAATGGTGTACGACATCAGCCCAAATCGCAATCACGCCTATATGGGCACGTCTCCTGATGCCGATTCTGCTGACCCAAAATGGATCGACCTCGAAGTAACCACAAATCAGGCCGATCGTAACACAAACGCACCGGTCGAGAGTAAAAGTTCAGACAAAAGCCGGCAAGGGCAAACGCCTGTGCCGAACGTCCCTAAACCGGCAGAAAGTGTTGCTTCAGCAGGTGTGGATAAATCAATCGTGAAGATTGACTTGCCCGTGGTTGAAGTATCTTCTGATACGAAATTGGACAGGGAAACTACCATCAAAATCAAGAATCTCCTGGGCGGTAAAATAACAATTCCTGATTCCCCCGCGTCTGCGGATTTACTCAGAAAAACCGTCGGGGCAACCTCGCCGGTCAAGGACGAATCAACCGGCGATAAACGAGTAACGCAAATGGAATTTAACACCCTGTTCGATTTACTGGTCTCACGGGGCTATGTGAAAATCCTGATGAATCCGACGCTGGAAGTAGTCGATGGCGAAACAGTAAAGATCTTATCTGGTCAGAAGATTCCGCTGGACAGGGCAACTTTGCCCCCCACACAATCGGATAACAAGGAAACCAAAACCGAATATGTGGATGCCACTGACTCAATCCATATTACACCACACGTTAGTAAGGACGGCAACATAATCTTACTGCAGGTCGAAGCGGCCTTTAGCTCAATAACGATGCCACACGATGATGAAAAGACACCCGTTGTCAACAGACACGAAATTTCCACTCAGATTCGCCTTAGCCACGGCGAAAGCGGGATCATCGGTGTGAAGCAAGCAGAACTCATAACTGAGCCCGATAAGGCCGCAAGGGATTTAAAAGTAACTGCTACAGAGATATTTGTCATTCTAACACCAACTATAGTAGGAACCGTCACTCCTTCTCTTGCCGGCGGCGCCTTGCCCGGATTTCAAGAGCTTGGAATATCAGTCAGACCAGACGATCTGAAAGACAGGAAAATCCTGCTGTGCTTCTGGGACATGAACCAGCGGCCGTCACGTAATTTAATCAGTGAGCTTGCCAAGCGAGAAAAAGAACTGGCTGGTAAGAACGTTGCAGTATTGCTGGTCGATACCTCCGTCGTAGAGCCGGCACAGCTTAAAGAGTGGCTCGACAATCGAAATATACCATTTACCTGCGGAAGCATTAAGGACAATGCCGACGATGTGCTGTTTCGCTGGGGCGTGCGGGCACAGCCCTGGCTTATTCTAACAGACGAAAACAGAATCGTCCGCGCCGAAGGCTTCAGCCTCGAACAGCTCGATGAAAAGCTTCGGGAAACAGGCAAACCAGCCGCGGCCAGGACTCGCATTGTGCATTTTCCTGATGACCGTACGGTGGGCAACCTGAAGTTAAGAGACACCAGGCCGGATATAGACTGGGGTCGCGGTTACTTAAGCCGGCCCGGCTGGGCATTATTAGGTCCGACACGAGGTGATGCGAGCGTACCTGCAGGAGAAGACCTCAGACTCGAAGTCTCAGGAGATGTAACAGATTTTTCTTTTCTTTCCGACCTTAAACCAAACGATCTACAGGTATTGATGTTGTCAAACAAAAAGATTTCGGACGAAGACCTCGCCTACATTAAAGGTCTGACCGGGCTGGTGGCACTAAGTCTGGATTCTACACCAATCGAAGGCGCAGGGCTTGCTCACCTTGCGGCTCTTACATCCCTTAAGGATTTGAGCCTTTTCAACACGAAGGTCTCTGACGCAGGACTGGAACATCTATCATCTCTCAAGTCGCTCAAACGCTTGAGTCTTTTCATCACTCAAGTAAGAGGCCCCGGATTGAAATGCCTGCAAAACCTGACGTCACTGGTATTACTCGATCTTGCCGCGACGCCTATCACGGATGAGTATCTCGTACACGTGGCAGAGATAACGTGGCTAAAGGAGCTGCAACTGCAAGACACTGATATCACAAACAAGGGCCTTGCTCACTTAAAATCCTTACGCTCTCTCGAAATGCTAATACTTGGCAATACCAATTTGAAGCAGGGTTACTCACCCATTACCGATGACGGCCTGGTGTATATTAAGGGTCTGGATTCTCTCAGGGACCTTCACCTGTTAAGAACGCGTGTGACAGATGCGGGCCTGGTATATTTGAGTAATCTTAAAACTTTAGAATTCCTCGATTTGAAAGAGACACGTATCACAGGAGAGGGACTGGCTTATCTGAAAGACCTGCCGGCACTAACTTATTTAAACCTGGAACAGACCGGCGTAGCTGGGTCGGCACTTAAATATCTCAAAGAAATGACCAATTTGCGTGTTTTATTGCTGGATGGAGAAAATATTAATGAGAAGGATTTGAAAGACCTTGAAAAAGCATTACCGGGTTGCAAAGTGACTGTTCGAACCGCAAATTCAACCGTTAGCACCTCTGAAGTTCCTGTTCTGTCAAAAAGTGCCGCACCATCTGCAGTGGACAAAGTAACTGTGAAGGTCGATTTGGCTGTGGTCGAAGTGTCGTCCGGTTCGACGATGGACTGGGACGCAACCATGACGGCCCTGAATCTGCTTGGTAAAAAAGTTGCCCTTCCTGGCGCCACTACCGCGACCGATTTACTAAGAAAAGCCGCCGGGGCAACAGGGGAGGTTAAGAACGATTCGGCCGGCGATAAACGTCTCACTCAAGAACAGTTTAAGACACTGTTCGATATACTTGTCTCGCGGGGTTATGTGAAAATCCTCATGAGACCAACACTGGAAGTCGTAGAGGGCCAAACCGCACAGATCAAGAACGAACAAAACTCGCTTGAGGTAACTGCCAATGCGGTCAAAGACGACATCATTTACTTAACCGTAAAAGCAGACCTCAGCTCCCAATTAGTCCCGGAGGGCGAAGGACAGAAACCCATGACCTCTACACGCAGTTTCGCCAGCTTCGTCCGCATCAGTTCAGGTCAGAGCCAGATAATAGGCGGTATGGTACAGATGCCGGCACGTCCCGATGCCGATACAAAAAGTTCACAAACATCTGCCGGAGAGCTCATGTGCATCGTAACTACAAGTATCATCGCTCCGGCTGCCGAGGAGCCGATGACCCGCGTTTATGATATCTACGACCTTGTTCTTGCTGGAGCAAGAATTTCCAGAGGTGCGGTTGACGTTAAGATGGACATCTCTGGCGTCGGGATGGGAGGCCAAGTAAACATTCCTGATCAGGCAATTGTTAATGAAGCTCGGAAGATTGTAAATCTTATTATGCAAACGATTGACCCAAATAGCTGGTTTCAAAACAATCCAAACGCAATAGGCACTATTACTCCGTTTCCTGCCGAAAGACCAAGAAAGCTTGCCATCTACCAAACCCTTCATGTTCATCAACAAATTAAAAAATTCCTCTTGAAACAGAGAGAGCAAACTTATAAAACTCAAATATCAATCGAATTGCGTTATTTATATACGAATGCGGAATTTCTCGATGAAGTCCGAGACAGTATGGATATTGAATTTACTTCTGATACTTTCTTAGATGATAAACAGGTAGAGACTTTATTAAGGGCTTCTCAAAAGAAGAGAGACACGAGATCCTTAACGGCACCGGGTGCTACGGTTTTCAATAATGAAACAGTCACGTTCAGCATAGCGAGACATACCTTTCTGTCTTTTCTGAACTATTCCGAGTCTGATAACCGCTCCCAACGATCACCGCCTGAGTCAAGAAACATGTTCTGCAGAATTACGCCGCATATAGAGGATAATAAGAACATTATTATAGATTTTGTTCAGGATATACCCGGTTTGTGGGAACGTGTTATTCATGACCGACGTGGGATGATGCAATCCTATGCAGATACAATTGCAATAACAAATCAACGGATACCCAACAACAAAACATTTACCTTTGCCTGCGATATAATAAAATTTGACCCTTACAGACAGAGAGCTTTATCCGACGAAAAAAAGACAATCATTGTATTAATCAAACCGACCATTATCGTACAGGAAGAAAGGCCGAGAAGCAAACCGGCGCCAATGATATTGACTCCTTTGCATTTGAAAGGCGACACTACCGAACAATCCAATGATACGATTCTACTCAAGCCCGGAAGACAAAAGGATTGTGCCTCCGATAAAGGTCAAATCATGTTCGATATAAAGATTCTGACGGCCAGCGATGAGTTCCTGAAATATATCGGTTTCGATACGAATTCGGTGGCGAACTCGAAAGGCTGGGCGGATTATCTCATCCATTCAACCGAAGATTCGGCCAGTTTTGTAATCGACCAACTCCACTCAGACTTGCTGCTGCGAAACGTTGCGGCACGTATGCGGACTAACAAGGACATCCAAATGCTTCACAAGCCCCAGGTGCTTGCACTGAGCGGTAAGAAATTTGAAATACACATAACTGATTCTGAACATTATATGTTAATAGGTGGTCCTCCTGACTCGTATATCTTTTCTGTTGAGCCGGAATCAGAATCAAATCGCATCGAGCTGGGTACCACTATTCGGCTGATCCCGACACTGACGCCGGATGGCAAGGACATTGAGCTGGATTTTGAATGGGAGTATCGTCGTCTCCGGGGTGTTAAGGAACATACCGGCCTGGACGGAAAAGTGCAGAAAGTTCCCCAGATCGACGTCGACAGCATAAAGACACCCTGCACCATCCCGGACGGCAAGACTTTGCTCATCGCCGGCAAGAAAATAATCGAGCAGAAGAAAAAGAAACCAGGAAAACCTGGATTAGCTGATATGCCGTTAATAGGGCGATTTTTCTACAGCCCGTCCCAACCTGAGCAAACAAGGAATCTCTTAATAATGGTTACACCGAGTACTGATATAAAAGCTCCTTCAATACCACAATCCCTTCAACCCTTACATTCCCTGGTAGATCCAAACGATCCGCTCATAAAGCAGCTCGAAGAGAAATTCAAACGCTAAACCAAGCCAACCAATTGAATCCACATCAGAATATCCTCAAGATAAAATAATGCTCGTAAGATTAAGCAGGTTAATATCAATGATACCTTTGCCCCGTGGATGGGAATTTCTCGACCAAAAGCGATGGTAGCGCCGAACAAAAATCAGAATTTCTAAAATTTTTTTTATTCCCTTCCCCGCAAGCACTTACGTCAAAAACCCCGCCTACATTTTTGTAGATTTTCGCATCAAACGCGCAGGTAGCTCCAATTATAGAGGCGCTGCTTTTTTGGCCTCCGGCAAAAACAGCCAAATACTAAATTCTAATTCCTAAATACGAAACAAATTCAAAATCCTAATTTCGAATGCTCAAAACAGTCCGGCATGAGCTTGCCGTTCATTCGGAGGGATGGGGGGGGGAAATCGTCGAGTTCGTTATCAGAATCATAATACCGAGCTGGCTGGAAAGGCCGGCCGTGCTGCCTGTGCTCTGGTACAGAAAGCTGCGGTACGGCTACACTTTCCGACGAATCCCCCTCTCGCAGGGAAAATACGCCATCGTGGATCCCGAAGACCACGACCGGCTCAGCAAGCACAAATGGTACGCCTGCAAAAGGGAGCGTACATACTACGCCATAAGGGGCCAGTGGTCGCCGATACTGAAGAAGCGGCTGACCATAGCGATGCACCGCGAGGTCATCGACGTGCCGGAGGACCTCTACGTGGACCATATCAATCATCACGGCTGGGACAATCGCAAAGCCAACCTCCGCCCCGCCACTGCCGCCGACAACGCCCGAAACGCCCGCTATCCCAAGATCAACACCACCTCGAAGTACAGAGGCGTCTGGTACAACAAAAAGAAGAAACGATGGCGTGCCGTGATTGGCATTAATAACACGAGAAAGGTGATCGGCAATTTCCGCGATGAAATCGACGCCGCGAAGGCATACGATAAAGCCGCAAAAAAACACTACGGCCAGTTCGCAATATTAAATTTCCCCGGATGATGCCACAGAGCACACAGAGGCCACAGAGAAATATAATTCATGTAGGGTGGTGGCTCTCCGTAAGGAGTCCCTAGGACTGCCCCACCAAAGGGACATCTGGAGACGTACTCTATTTTACATTCTCTATCATTAACTAAGACCATTCTTGATTACATTCCCGACAAATAACCTTGGTAAACAGAAAATTGCCACCCTTGACCCTGCTTTTTCCGCAGCCAGGACAGATGACGCGGAAATGCTCTTTCGCCCCCGTCGTTCCAAGGGCAAAAAACATGGGGAAAAGCGGCACTCCCTGCAAAGCAAGAAGAACGGCGTTAATCAGCATAAGGGGCTGATCGGGAATGCGCATTGCCGCTCCGATTGCGGACAAAGTAAGCAGGACAGCCCCAAAAAGCCCAAGTAGTCTGCCCCACTGCCACGCGAGTCGCTGCCCCTTTATAATGCCAATCAGAATCAGCAAAGCCACTGCGACCGGCAGTAAAACTAACAAGGGTGAGACCCTGCCAAACAACAATGCAAGGCCTCCCATGATGATCCTGACGACAACCATTATGCTAACTGATGCTGCCGCAACGATAATCGGCTTGTTCATGTGGTTTACTCCTATTTTATTAGGCGTAGTCAGCGCTTTCTGTTATCAATAGATAGCTGTCCTTAGTTTCAATAATAAATAGTAAATTTATGCCACAGGTATAGAAAATAGTAAATAAAGAGCGTCCTGTTATCCTGTCTAAAATTTAGCCACGAAGACTCTAAGGCACTAAGATAGCAAGATACTATATACCAAATACTAACGACGAATAATTAACCGCAGATGAACGCTGAGAACGCAGATTTTGTATTTACCACGAAGAAATCTCAACTCAAATACAATAGAAAATCGGCAATCGTCAATTTATGCCACTTGTGCCATAGGTATAGGTATAGTAAATGTCAAAGCCTTCGTGGCCTTCGGGGTAAAAAACCTTGGAAATGGAATCAACCATTATGCTAACTGATGCTGCTGCAACTATAATTGGCGTCTTAATGTGGTTTACCCCTGTTTTGTCAAGGATAGTCATCGTCTTCTGCTATCCTAAATAGTTGGCCGTCCCTAGTTTCTTCCTGTCGGCTTGCCGTTATTCTTCGTCCTCATAAGGCCCGAGGAAGCGGCTGCCGTTAAAGTGGATCAGGTGGGTCGGCGATTCAGCGACCCAGACTTCCGTTTCCCAAGAGATATCGTCTAAATACTTCAACAAGGTCCGCCTGTCGAGAAAGGCTGTTACATACACGAGTCCCGCCTGCGAACCACCGAATAGTTTTTCCAACTCCTGACGCCGCTTGGGATTAACCGGGCCATGACTGGTAACCGCCTCGATAAGCACGAGCCAGTTTTTCTCCGTGTAGTAGACGACTACGTCAGGCATCTTGCCATGTTCTTCGATCTCAACACCCAAGATCGCAAGCGATTTCGCATCAAAATAAGCCCACTTTTTCTGTGTGTCACCTACGTAGATAACCTGCCCTGCCGGCGTAAAAAGCGGACAAAAATCATCGATAATCTTTTTGACAAGGACGTTTTGGCCTCCAGGTGACAACCTGATTCCCTCCCCACTCCGAAGCTTCAAGGGTATGCGGCGCATCTCTCGCTCTCTCGCGTACAGTCCCTTTAGTGTTTGGACGGACTCGAGATATTCCTTAAGCCGCCCTATCCAGCTCGGCTTGCCAAATTCACGTAGTAATTTTAGGGCTGATGTCTCAATTTGATAGACTGCTTTCGGACTATTCGTTGGCCTTGATGGTTTATCAGGATTCGGCAGAACCAACGCGGCCTGCATGAACTGGTGTATAGTCTGTCGTCGCACCGTCTCACGTGTGTTAGGTGCGTATCGCTTGTCATAGTTCGTAGCGAAAAATTCCATCATTGGCGTAATACCCATTAGCGGATCGCTCGCATTCTCCCATTCGTCTTCAGGTTTAAGGTCGAGGAGCGAAAGAAGCGTTAAAGCTGAACGTTCATTCTGTTGTTGCCGTGGAAACTCAAGTGCCTCCAATATCTCCAATGCTTCTGCAATCTTTCGCTCAGCTTTCTTTGCTTTGCTCTTCTTTGTCATCGATCTTGAATACCTTTTCCAAAATTGTGTCCACGGCTTCCTGATCCAGGATGCGATTGTTTACATGAGAGCCAAGGCGGATGAGTTGCTTATGCGTAGGATAGCGCATTTTCCTGAGATCTGTGGCATTAACCTGGGTGTGTCCGCTGAAAAGCCGAAAGTATCGGTCGAATAACGTAGAATTTAAATATAGTGCTAATCCTTTTGTAATATTCGGTGACAATCCTTTGCCTCCTGCGTGGAAGTAGTTCAGATGATTCTCGAAACCAACGAGTGACGATTGGAATCGCCGGCGATCGTAAATAGCTGCTACCACTCTCCTTCGTTCCTCTTTCGCAGTAAAGCGTTTTGTTAGAACATAATGTCCTGCCGGGACCATGAGATCTCGCGTTTGTTCCGATGAAATAATCGCGTTCGGTTTCTTTTCGGATTCCGTTGGCCAGCAAATGAACCCATTCTCAAAATGGCATGGATACACTAGCGGAACCGTTCCGGCCTCAGGCTGCATACGAAGATGCTCCTTTGCCCTAAAATCAACAACGCGTCCTGTTGAAACCTCCATTCCAAGATCATCAAGTGTCGTTCTAAACTCCCGCATCCTGTGCATCACATCTTCGTCTTTTTTATTCAGAACAAGATGAATGAAAGCATCCGCGTCTTGAGGCAACACGACATGTTCGTAGGGCACGCGCCTAACGTTCATCTTGTGGAAATTGGAACCTTCCGATGATGAAATGGTCACATGTTTCGGCTTATGTCCAATCCTTACCGCGTGGAAAATCATGTTCTCTTGAAGGACATCATCCCCGCGAAATGCTTTCTTACGGGACTCAAACACATGAATTCGCCTTAGCGCCATCATATCCAACAGTGCAAGACGAAACCTGCGAAAATATGGCCCATTGCAGAAACTGCGAGGTGTAATCGCTACTAACTCGCCTCCTGGTACTAGCATTTTCACCGCCAACCATACGAATGCTGCGTAAAGATTCGAAACCTCCATTCCACCCCCGTCCAGCAACTTCCGCGTTTCCGTCTTCCCGTTGATCTTCCTATAAGGAGGATTCATAATAACATGTGTAAAGCGTTCAGCCTCACCTACAAACAGACCTTCCTCAGTCAGAGCTGTGCCAGCTTCCACGAAGTCCTTAGTTCGTGTTTCCGAATAAAAGGCAATTCCAGCTTTTATGCAAGCAGCCTCACAGCAACTCAGAGTATCTTCCAGATAGGGTAATATCATTTCATCACTCTCATATGTTATCACCTTCACCGAACGTGGACGTTTCCTCTGAGAAATGAGAATCTCCACTGCTGCGGCAGATAACACGCCTGCACCGGCTCCTGCATCAAGAATTCGCACATCCTTTACATCTCGTTGGAACAAGCTTGCCATGAAATGTGCAATTGGTGCTGGCGTTAGAAATTGCCCTATTTTTGATCGTTCACTCTTTAGGTGATCTTTGCACACGATTCGACGAACGTGATCAAGCCGACTTGTGATTTCAATAATCATTGTTCGAGCTATATGTCCTATACCTGTTCCGACTATCGCTTATATGGTCTCTTTTTCAATTCCTGTGTTTTGAAATCTTACTATATGAAACCCATGCTTAACATCTTATGGCATGGATTTAATATAAAATTATCTAAAATGCGTCAAATGCCATCAGATATTTCTATAATAGTAATGGATTAGTAATTTTCAACTCATATCTCTCAAATATTAGGATCTATCTCAGACGAGATATTTTCCTTGCTCTTCTGGATTCCTGCTGGAATTTATTTCGTGTTTGAATGTAGGGCAGGAATTGCAAATATCCAGAATCACGCTATACGCAATACGATTTTAAAAAATCTTGTCCGGCGAGGGCCTTTTTTCTATCAGCACAGCCGAGACGCCGGGGGCTAAGAATAAGGCCATATCGATTTTATTGCCGGCAAACAGGTATACCTCGTGCTCGGGGTACTGCGATTTCAATTGCTCGAATTCTTCGTTATTTTCGAGGTTGATTTCGCTCGCCGCCGCGTTATTATTGTCTGAAACGTATCCATACATATCTAATTCTCCACATTTACTATTTTCCCTTTATATAGGTAGGCGATTGAGAGGGGCAAAATGTTGATGACAAAATTGAAAAAAAATAAAAAAAGTTAAAAAAGTCAAGAAAACTATTTCTGAGACCGGATTAACACGGTTTTTTAGACACGGATTCACCCAGCGCGGCCTCGGGCTTCGCCCTTGGCCGCAACCAAATAGTTAGACAC
>CAZHBL010000081.1:0-13927 GCA_964530105.1 uncultured Pirellulales bacterium
CTTATCAACTCTGACCTCTGTCAAAAATCACTCATTTTGCGGAAGTCTTATCTCAAATCCCATTCTTTTAAAAAAATGACGGAAGTCATGAACCTTAAGATCGCCACATCCCTACTGAATTACTCCTAATCAAATCTCGTTTATATAGTATAAACCAATTGGTATGATGAGTCAAAGAAAATCCAAGGCAAATTCAGCTTAGTTAGAATATGTTGGTTTGGCCTGGAGATATTAAACAACAGGTCATTACAAGAGTTTATCCCATATCAATTTCAGGATCAAGATCAAATAGAGTTCTCTGGTTGCCGCCAGCTTCAAATGAAGGATAAATAACTCCTGTCTTTGTAATGACTGCACGCTGAGTTAGCTTATGTTCCAAAGTCTTGCCGGGATCTAATATATGAATGACATTTATGTGTTGTGCAGTCAGATAATCGCTTAAGAGCTGGCGGTGACATCTCCAGTACAGTTTTTCCGCACACATTACCGCGGTACGCGATTGTGCCGCTGCTTTCAAAAGCTCATCAACGGCCCGGTGAAATTCGTCCGTAGCCATATAATCTGCATAGCTTCGAAAGCCCACACTCCTAAGTCCAACGTTGACGGACTTAATATCTTTTCCGGTATGCCTTCGGCCTCCGAGAGATTCAAACCATAAATAATCGATGTTCTGCGCCGCTAACCGCTCAGACAAGGTCTGTCTATTGAAGTGAGGAAACTTTCTTGAGGACGGATAGTGTCTTATGTCGGCCACAAGTCTTATCTTGTATTCTTTCAGCAGCGAGAGAAACTGCCCGAAAGGAAGGTTAGAATGACCGACTGTGAAAATACGCAGCGTTGTCTCAATGCCAGCACTCATCTATCCCGGTTAAGCTCCGGAGCAAAAAAATTTATCGTGGATAACGCACCCGGTCAATTCGGATTTGCAATGTATTTCTCATATTCAGCCCGTGTATCGACCTGTTCGAGCTGGCCGCCCCAGGGACTTTGGCCGTTAAAGTTGGTCGTGTTGTAGGCCGGATTATCGAGTCTTCCTTCGGGTCCTTCGATACCCCATGAATCGGTCTGATAAACGCGAGAACCTTCGTTCTCCGCGACCCAGGTCCCCTGGCCGAGCGTCGTCTGACTCCACATGTGGGCCGTGTAGTCACGGCTGCGGCCGGCATCTTGCAAACTATCCATATAGCCGTCAAACGCCTGATTGGACTCAGCAATTGACCTTTGCAAATTGCGGTTCAATTGCTGCTGGCGGAACGCGCGGTTCTGCATCTCGCCGCCCATCCACTGTTGGTTGACCTGGATTGTCTTCTCAAGTCGCAGAAACAGCGGCAACCATTCGTTGTACTCGGCCTCGGGCGCCCAACTGCCTTGCAGAGAGACCTGCCAGACCGGGCTCATGGGCATGGTCGAGCATATGACGCTGAAGATTCCCTGGCACGTGGTCCCCGTCGGTACGTTCTGGAACCGGACGTACAGCAGGCGCGCATCGACCTGGAAACCCTGGGCACGCATCTGCTGAACCGACTGAACCAACTCGGGCACGGCCTGCTCAGCCGCGCACTGGCCGATGAGCTCCACGTTTCTGCTGGTCTTGCCCGATTCGAGCAGGAGACTTAACGCCTGCGGCGGCGGCTGGTAGGGTGCATTGATGACACCCGGAACCGGCACACTTGTCGGGATGATCGTGCGCCAGATGCCGGCCATGCCGTGCGTTCTGGTCTGTGCATTGTTCGCGAGGGTGTACTGTACCTTTTGGCCCTCCAGAAACCAGCCTTGGGGAATCTGCATGGACATGGACTGATCGGGCAGCGCCGCCGGCTGAAGCGGCACTTGTTTGCCGGGTCTCTGCGCGGCTTGCTTGATCAGGGCCGCGGTGGAGAGATTCTGCCCTTGTGGGGCGGCTATATGGGCAGCAAGCTGCCTGCCTTGCTCCTGAACCGCCGCGACGCCTTCCGGGGCGAAAGCGAGGTTTGCTGCAACGGTTGTCAGCGTGGGACGAAGCTCGTTCCACTTTCGCTCCTGCGCGACCAGAATATAGACCGTCCCAATCCGCTGGGTATAGAGGAAGTAGCCGTGTCCTATACCTTTCTCACCCTCGTCCGTAAGAGTGAACTCGGCAATCGTGCGGTCCCGCTCGGGCGTAGAGCTGATCTTGGTCACTTTCAAGTCGGACAATTCCTCGCGCAATGCCGTGAGGCACTTGGCTGACAGCGCCACGGAGTCCTTGATCTGTTCATCCAGCGGAAAGTTTATAAAGATAACGGCGGCGGTTTCCTGAGGTTCCATAACGTATGCCGCGCGGACCCCTTCGCCGATCTGCTCTTCGTGGACCACCCAGCCCTGCGGTTTGTAGAGGACCAGTTTGCCGTCCTGGGACTGGTATTTTTCGAGAGCAGGCCCTTGAGACGCCACCGCTTGATTCTGCTGCGTCTGGTCAGTCGCAGCGGGCACTGGCGCGACCTTCTCTCCACAAGCAGGGCAGAATTTCGCTCCGGGCGGGAGCTTGGCGCCGCACTTCGGGCATACTTCGGGCGCCAGAGGAAGAGTTATTTTTGCTCCACACTGAGGGCAGAACTTTGCATTCGCATTCACGAGTGCATTGCACTTGGGACAGAGTATCTGTGAGGAAGTATCCGGCTTTAGAGTGGGAGTTTGCTGCTGGTCCGGTTTGACATTTGTTGACTCCAGCGTGACGACCATTTCCTGCCCCGCCATTTCTATCGTTTGGCGGACCAAACCTGTATTTTGTGCGTAATAACTGACCGAAACCATCGTCGGCTGGCCCGGCATGGTGGTAAGAGTGGACTTGACCTTTATACATTCAAAGGCCCCGGCGGGAGTCTGGATTTTCTCGGTGCCGAGTGACTCGAACGTTGTAGTCATAGGCATACCATACTGGTTCATTGTGGACGTCCAGGTTTGTCCCTTCTCGTATGGCAGTTTAATACGCAGTACAGGAGGATCGTAACGAAATTCCTGCCCTTGAGCCTGGGCCATATATGCTTTGAGTCCCTGTGTATCGGCGGCCAGATACTCACGTGTGGTCTGTATGCCCATTGTAGTTTCAACCGCCGCACATAGAACGTCCCCCACCTTGTTAAATTCCTTAACGGTCATTGTCATCTGCATGCCATTGGACATAGAATAGGACCATTTATTCCCTTCTTTAAGGGGGAGGTAATCAACGGCCGCTACAGTTGATGCAAACAACAATAATTCTATCCAACTTATCAATATTGTGCGCATATAACTCTCCTTTGATATCTCTAAACTTATATCGGATTGAAGTGAAAGAAGTCACCTTTGAGATCGAGCACTGGCGAGCCATCGAAAGCGTCGATGTCCTCAATCTCAATGATATTTTCGTGTATTGAGATTATGTCGCATTTGCTGATGGCAATCAGATTCGGTCGAAAGGGCGAATGAGTGGCAAATACACCCGTAAGAGGAAGCTGCTCGTTGCCGCGAGGATGAACCTGCAGAATGGCTCGTTTCTCCGGCGTATCATTCTTATCAAACCAGTACACGACAGTAACGTAAGACTGCTTGTCCAATCCCAGCAGTCCCGGCTGGTACTTCTTGTCCAGGACAATCATTGTCTTGCCGTCTTTTTTTAAGATGTTGCCAATGGGATAAAGCTTAAACTGCTCTTGTTTAATTTGCTTGTTGCCGGCAGATGATGGCATCGTACATCCTCCTGCGAAAAAGGTGATAATCGTCAGTATAACGAGAATCTCTTGAAGTAAGTGCTCATAAACCTGCGCCGCTTGCCCCCGGTGAAACAATCGAAGCCCTCTTGCTAGCCATTCCCTGTGATATGAGCAGGCTCCGACGACGGAGGCTTCTTTTAAGAATTGTTTTCGCATCACTAAGTTCTTCATCGCACTACTTACCGGCCATGCACAGTATGCAGCCGTTCTTCATCGAAAGATAGAGCCGCCCGTCGGCGGCGGACATTCCGTCGAATACCGGCACACTTTCAACTTTGTACTCGGCCAGCTTGGCACCGTCTGTTGCCGATACAGCCCAGAGCATAGAACCCTGTCTGCCTTCGAGAGCGTCACTCTGCGCCTGAAGCTTTGCCTGCACCTGTGGCTCAAGCGTCCGGCCCCAGATATCCTCTTCATCCACAACGTCCGGCGGCCCGGCGACGAACAGCGTTTTATCCGCCAGGACCATGGCTTTGGCAATCAGCTTGGGCTTTTCAATCATCCATATACGATGTACGCCGCTGAGGTCCGCCTCCGGGCGCTTGGCACGGTTCTTCCAGTTGACTATGTCCTGCGGGATTTTAGCATTGTTGACGCGGGCGGCACGTTCGGGATCAAATGTCTTGTCGGCGGCAAAAAGGCGGTATTCCAGAACAGATGAATTGCACAGATATTGCGGATCGCGGCCGTAGCCATAAACATGCTCATCGTCAAAGGTGAGAATCCTTCCGGCAGGAACGAGCCTTGCGGCAACGGGCCACTCCGCCCATCCTTCGCCTGCGTTCTTGCCATAAATCCAATAGGTACGATGGAACCAGGAGTCGTCCAGAAATCCCGTTGGGCAGAACAGATGTATTCCTTCGCCTTGCTGGTCGGTCCGGCGCTCGGGATCAATGACGGCACGGCGTCCGTCCAGGTTGAACCGCTGGGACCTCATGTAAACGAATTTGCCGTCGCTGGATAAGATGTCCGGCAGGGCGACGGGCATTTTCTTCTGTTGGATTCTCGACTGTAGATTCTTGCCCGTCCTGGGGTCGCGGTCGTCCAGGATTGTCTCCGATAGTTTCTCTCCCGTCAGCGGATCGAGACGCAGTAGCCGCATCCCGCCGTCCAGGAACATCGACCTGCCTGCCAGTGCATAAATGACGCCGTCCTGAATTAAAACGCTGCCGGAAACAGGCCAGACGGATTCCGGCTGATCGTACGATATCAGCCGCAGGTCATAAGGGGCTACCCTGAAGCGCCAGGCCAAAGCTCCATCCGAAGCACGCAGGCAATAAACCCAGCCATCCGCCGAGCCGAATATCACACACCCTTTGTAAATGGTCGGGGGCGAATCCACACGAGCACCGGCGGTGTAGCTCCAGAGCTTCTCACCGGAAGCCGCACCAAGGGCATTCACCGTATGCGTATCCACCGATGCGGCAAATAATTTTCCATCCGCTATCACGGGCTGTGTAATGCGACCGCCGAGTTCGGTCCGCCAAACACTTTTGAGCGATATTGGAACCTTCATCTCGGCATGTCCGCTGCGCATGTTATCGTGACGATACATTGGCCAGTTGTGCGGATTTTCGACTTCTGATTTTCGATTGCCGATTTGTTTGAAGGCGGGGCCTTGCTGCAGGCGGTCAGCGTCCGATGAGACGGGCCGCTTATTTTCCGCCGCCGGCGCCAAAGCGTTAAAACCCTCCAACTTCGATTGATAGTAGCATGCGCAGGCGTTTGGCGTAGCGTAAATCATGCCGTTGCAGGGCATTATTCCATAAAAACAACCGCCGCGAACCCAGTGATGGATTTCCCAGTCTTTCGTTCGCGGGTTGATAAACTCCGTGCCGGTCCAGGATGGTATGATGTACTTTTCCGTCGCCTTGCTCGGATAGCACCGCTGGTGCATAATCGCGAAAGGTTCCACGTCGGGTGTGAACTCGCGACTTACATCGCCGGTGTGCGGGTCCCATCCGGTGAACACGCCCGTCGAACGCGGCCGGGCGCTGGCGATGTCACCTGACCAGACCAGCCCGTCGATGACGAAAATATCTTCGGGACAGAAGTGCCCGGAGGGATGAAGTTTGGAGTTCCAGAGCTGCCTGCCATCTTCGGTCGATAGGGCCGCAAGCGACCGCATCTGTCCTGAGAACAGGACAACATCCTTATACATCACCATCGACGGCGACCAGCCGGTTGGGATGAGTAAGCTGCGCTTGACGGGCGTTTGCCAGAGCTGGTTGCCGGTGCCGGCATCCATGCACACGACCGCATCACCATCATGGAAGACCACACGCTGACCGTCGGCGGCCAGCGACATCGGCACGATTCTGCTCTTGTGTTTCCAGAGAACCTTGCCGGTTTCGGCTTCGACGGCCATCAGCCTATCGGCGGTTTCATCCCAGCCCCATCGCTTGCTTGCGCGGTCCCGCTCAACCCAGCAGTTCGCGTTTTCCTGCTCGTAGTTGACAGGTTCGCGGTCGGGATTGACAACCAGGAACAACACGCCGTTCGTGGATACAAGCTCCTCTACGGTTTTGGTGCCCTCGTATGTACGAATCGTTTCTCCCGTTGCGGCATCGATCGCGCTGAGCGGGGAGTTAATGCCGAGCGTCGTATAGACCTCGTCACCGATTGCAATGAGCCGGCGCGTGAGTCTCGCCGGGCCGCTCTTGAGCGGGAACAGATGATTATACCATTCCGGCAGCTCTCGCTTCCACAGGATAGTCCCGTTAAAGGCGTCCCTCGCGACCAGGAACCATTTTGACGGAAGCTGAATGGAGTCCCTCGGCCCTTCATCCATGATGTAAAAGATTCGCCCGTTTGCCGAGACCAATGCGTTTAGACTCGCCGAGTGCTCGTGACTTCTCGCCCACATAGGCCCACCTGTCCACTGCATCCGGCGGGGCGGGCCGACCACCGAATCGTGAGCGACTGCATTGCCGCTGGCATCGTGTAGATAATGCGTCCATTCGTCAATATCGTCCGGACGTAGCTTGATGGTTTTTTGCCATTTGCCGGCCTGCTTAATGTAGGTTACGCCTTTAGGAGCCAATACACGCATAACTTCGGTCATGGGAATATCGCCAAGGTCCTCGGCCACAACAAGGTTAACAAGATTGTCGATATATGGAAGCTGATTGCCATCAAGCTGGTCCACGGAAACTTTGCCGTAAAGGTCAACCGAATGAATATACTTTCGGGCCTGTTCGACCTTGGCTGCATCATTGTCAAGGCCGTGCACGATATAGCTTTCGCCGGCGTGCAGAGCTGCCGTCAGGTGCCCATTTCCGCAGCCAATTTGGACGATAAGACCGCCTTTGACACCTGTAGCATCCAAAATCCTCTGGGCCTCCTGCTCATCGCGCCCGGCGGTATTTGCCGAAGCTATCAGTGATGCAGCCGGAATACAAATGAGCACAATGGATAATAAGCTTGTAAGTTTCATGAAACCTTGCCTTTCAATTTCAAGATATGCAATTGCTCCTTACCTGAATCAAATAAGTGCGAACCGATTGTATAGGTAAATTATAGCTTGACGCTCCCATTCTATCAATACGTTTATTTCGGGATATTTCGCGGCGTTTAAATTTGATTTTTTTGACAGCAGGCCCGGTTAATGGTAGCTTATCAACAGAGTTACAGCAGTTTTATAATGTAGATAGAGCTTAAGTAAATACTCTGTTAATGCTTGAAGATTATGGATTCGGTAATCACTATACCCACACTTGGCGATAATTTTATTTACCTCTATCGGTATAATCAAAATGATTCGCTCGCAGTCGATCCGTGCGACAGCTCATTAGTGCTGAGGATTCTGCAGGAATACGGTCTTAGCCTCAGGACGATTCTCATCACGCACCATCATTGGGACCACGTAGCCGGAGTTGCCGATTTAAAGCGGAAAACCGGCTGTAATGTCATCGGTGCTGACAAGCAGAGGATACCCGGCATTGATTCTGTCGTGGCGGATGGACAGATTCTGCCGGTTGGGGACCGCAAAGTCAAGGTGATTGCCACGCCGGGGCACACTCGTACATCGGTGTGCTATTATATGGAACCTTCGGCCGGAAACCAAAACGGCATTCTCTGGACGGGTGACACTATGTTCGTCGGCGGCTGTGGTAGATTATTGGAATGCGATGCAAAAACGATGTGGAACTCGCTGCAAAAATTAGCATTGTTACCTGACGAAACACTTGTTTATTGCGGACACGATTACACGCTGGAGAATTACGAATTCGCAAACGGCATCGAGCCCGGCAATCAAATTGTCAAAGAGCGCCTCGATCAAGTCAGGTGGTTGCAGAAGCAGGGCAAGCCGACCGTTCCTTCCAATATATTGCTGGAAAAGACAACGAATTGTTTCCTTCGTGCTGGCACGCCCGAATTGAAGGCGGCTCTCGGGATGCAGAATGTGCAGGCGCTCGAGGCCTTCGCAGAACTGCGCCATCGTAAAGATGTATTTTAAGATAATAGCTTATTCTGTCAAGGAGTACGATTATGCTTGTAGTTCACGTTTTCGTTCACGTTAAGTCCGATCAGGTGCAAGCCTTTGAGACAGCAACACTTGAAAATGCTCGCAACAGTATTCAGGAGCAGGGCATCGCTCGATTCGATGTCATCCGGCAGCAGAACGATCCAACGCGTTTTGTCCTGATCGAAGTCTATCGCACAGCAGATGATCCCGGCAGGCACAAAGAAACGGCACATTATCAAAAATGGCGTGACGCTGTGGCCGGGATGATGGCCGAACCTCGCACGAGCGTCAAATACACGAACGTTTTTCCCGATGAGCAAGGCTGGGACAAATAGAAGTATTGCCCGGCAAGCGAGGGAAACCATGAGATTCGAATTCGCAACAGCAACACACATTATATTCGGCCCCGGTACGATTAGTGAAGTGGCATCATTATCCGGCGAGATGGGCAAACGTGCTTTCATTGTCATGGGCAGTACCAACAAGCGTGCCGAGCCGCTCCTTGAGTACCTCGACAAGCAGGACATTGACTATGTGACATTCAACGTCTCCGGCGAGCCGACCACGACTATTGCAAGCGCGGCTGTGCAGGCTGCGCGCCAGGCCGGATGCGACCTGGTTATCAGCATCGGCGGCGGCAGCGTCCTCGATACCGGCAAAGTTGTTGCTGCAATGCTGACCAACAGCGGTGAGCTGGAAGATTATCTCGAGGTCGTCGGTGCCGGTAAACCGATTAATCAGAGATCAGCTCCACATATTGCAATTCCAACTACCTCGGGAACTGGCGCCGAAGTCACTCGCAACGCCGTTCTGGGTGTGCCTGAACACCGGGTTAAGGTCAGCATGAGAAGCCCGTACATGCTGCCTCGCCTGGCCGTGGTCGATCCTGTATTGACCCATTCGATGCCGCCGAACGTCACGGCAAGCACTGGACTCGATGCGCTGACTCAACTGCTCGAGGTTTACGTCTCCGGCCAGGCGAATCCGTTGACTGACGGCATCTGCCGGGAAGGTCTTCGCCGGGCCGGGCGTTCTCTCCGTCGGGCCTATGAAGATGGTGACAATTACAACGCCCGCGAAGACATGGCTATAGCGAGCCTCTTTAGTGGATTGGGCCTTGCGAATGCGAAACTGGGAGCCGTGCACGGTTTTGCCGGCCCGTTAGGTGGCATGTATTCGGCCCCGCACGGCGTCATCTGTGCGCGGCTTTTGCAGTTCGTCATGGAGGCAAACGTGGAGGCCCTCCAACGGCGTGATGCGACTTCGCCTGCATTAGCAAAATACGATGAGGCTGCTCGTCTTCTGACCGGCAGCAACCTTGCAAAGGCGGCAGATGCCGTTTCGTGGGTACGAGAGCTTTGCCTGGCATTAAAAGTTCCATCATTGGCAAGGCACGGATTAAAGCAGCAGAATTTTGAAATTGTAATATCAAAAGCCAAAAAGTCCAGCAGCATGAAAGGCAATCCGGTTGAGCTGACTGATGATGAATTGCTCAATATCATCAGGCAAGCGAATGCAGGTACACCATAGATCGATACGATAAGGATGAGCTTACAAAATGAAAGTTGATATTCACTACGGCGACGGTAACGTTTCACTTGAGATTCCTGAAGCCAACGTCGCGTACTTCATCCAACCATGGCAGGATGAAGAACAAACAAACAATCAGGCTGTTCTTCAGCAGGCGATGGCCGGACCACAAGTCGAAGAATTTCAAAAGCTAATCGATGGCAGGCGTCTCTGCGTGTTTCTGGACGACGGCACGCGGGGTGAGCCGTTCGAGGACATATTCGAGCAATTGTTTGTCGTATTTAAGACGAGCTCGTTCGTGCGATTTCTTATCTGTACAGGCACTCATGAACCGGCAACCCCGCAGAACGCCTTAATCACGGCACAAATTGAAAAAGCCGCCGCCAAAGTAGGCATCGGCAATTTTGAAATACACGCACACGATTGTGAGCACGCTGAATTTACCAGGGCCGGCACCACTTCACGGGGCACGGAAATCATCTACAATGTTCTGGCCGAAGATGCGTATGTCTTCCTTGTGCTCTCGGACGTTAAGGTTCATTATTTCGCCGGCTATTCGAATCCCATTAAGAATTTTGTGCCGGGGATATGCGCTTTTCAGACGGCCGAGCAGAATCACAGTATGGCACTCGATGACAAATCGACTTTCGGCATCCATCCGTGGCAATCCGACCCTAACAGAAGGAATAATCCACTGGCTAGCGACCAGCTCGAAGGGATGCGATTAATTGTAAAAGAGCGGCCGGTCTTTACACTTGTGACGATTACGACCTCGGGACAAATCAGATGGGCCAAATTTGGGCCTATCCAGCCCGTCAGCGCCGAGGCCTTTGCCGCGGTCGACCAGCGCAATACACACACCGTCAGCCCGGCAGAACGGCTCATCGTCTCGCCCGGCGGCCTGCCGAACGACATCGACCTTTACATTGCCCAGAGGGCCCTCGAATTGACAAAAGAAGCCGTAACGGACGGCGGGGAAATACTCTTTTTGGCGGCGTGTCCGAACGGTGTGGGTGAAGCGAATACGATGGAAAATTTCTACCATCGCCTGACCCTGCCAATCGAAGAAATATTCAATTCCATAGAGAGCCAATACAAGCTCTATAGTCACAAGCCGTACAAGTTCGCCCGGCTGATCCGGCGGCTGCGACGAATTAATATATACTCGCAGATATCCGACGACCTTATCCGGGCGGCACATCTTTTTCCGATACATGAACCACAGGCTGTCGTAGATGGCTGGCTCGCCGAGCAGCCGGATGTTAAAATCACAATAGTTGATGGTGCGAACAAGATAGCATTATATGAAGCATCTTAAAAAGTAGGGTGGGACTATGCCCCACCGCATAAGGATCGGTGGGCCAAGGCCCACCCTACCTGAATTCAAAGTTCATGCAGCATTTTGACCGCCTGCTTTACCACTATATCGGCGGCTTTTGGTGCGAAGGGACTGCTTTCAATCTCATACCCTCCTTCGACGTACAGATTCGCCGGCGGAAGATACCCGGCCGCGCCGTTGCAGTGTGTAATCACGAACGTGAATTTGAAGGGCGAAGCCGCCTTAATCGACATACCGATTTGCGTCAGGACTTCGCCGCCGAGTCCGACAAAGCCAACGTCACCGACTTTCGCAACGGTAATATTGTACGGCGTCGGCGGGTAGTCCTTCTCAATCTTGGTTCCACCTCGCGCCTTGCCCGGAAGATCGAGTGTTACAAAGGCTGTTCGAATGTCACCGCCCTCAGTAAGATTTTTGATGTCACGAAAAACATGAACGACCTCTTCACCCAGAAACGTTCCAAGCAGCACAGGCTCAGGGATCCAGCCCGGCTCGGTATTGAATCCTGGCAGCACCCTGAACCACGGATCGATATTGCCCGATGCCCCTGCGAACGCCGGGGCAATTACATCTCCGCCCAGAATCTTTTCGACGAACTGCTCGGCAAGCCCGAGCACATCGCCGCTGATGGTAAGATTCCTGCCGCCCAGGCAAGTGGCGTGAGTAGCGTAATCGAATAATGACGCGACGGCAGCACCGTCTGGTTTGGCAAGTTTCAAAACCAGAACTTGCTTGTCGGTCGGCCCGTAAGGATTGCGGCCGAGCCTTATCGAGCTGTTGCCGGAGCTGTCGAATTGTAATTCGCGTCGATTCGCACCAATGGGGCAATATCCCACCCCGGCACCGACCTGGACCGGGCCGGTATTATTCAATGCTTTGCGGATGACTTCAATCAATCTGGCCTCCAGAACCTTGGTGTATTCGAGATTGTTAGGATGTCCTTTTTCCTTGTCCATGGTTAGATTAGGGCCATCGTGTGTGTGTATGGCGGTTAGAAAAAGCTCGCCCGGTTCTAAATCGAATTCGCTCAGAATGACCTTGCGCAGATGCTCGGCTGTTCCATTGTACAAGCCTAACAGATCGCTTGAGACCAGCACGAGCCGCTTGCCGTCATTCTCGAATGCAACGACTCTGGCCGACAGCGGGTCATGGACATCCTCGGACAGGGCGGTACGGGCCCCGTAGCCGGACATCTTGACCGGCTTTTCGGGCGTAATATCAATCCTCGCCGTCCCGGCACGCAGTGTACCTTCACTCGCCGCGGCGTCTAAAGGACAAACGCCAAGATAAAAACTGATAACGAGCATAATTACAATTGTTGTTATTCGCTTGATAGAAAGATTCGATACATCTACCATGACATGCCTCCCAAATGAGATTTTATTCTTTATTTAGCAACATATAGGGCCATTATACTTCCGAAGTTCCGGCATGCAAAGCGCCTTCTGAATATATGATGTAAATCCTGTCTGAGAATATTTTCAGATACCTTCCAGCAGAAACCAAATTCTGGCTTGTCATATCGAATGGGACAGGGCGATTTGGCACCATCATTAAAACTTCACATAGAATGCAACATTGCGCACCGTATAATTTTTATGATTCCTCAACTGCCATGCGCCGCATGGAGGCCGGAGAAGACCCGGACACTATTGAGGCGGAAATGGGCGACCTTCTGGAAAACAACGATATGCTATTCGGACCGAGCAAATCCGGCCTAAAAGGCATGGCCCGCAGACTGCGCCCGCCCGAAGTGGACGAAAAACTCTATGACATTTAAAGAAAACAGCCAGACCAACGGGACGCAAAAGACTGCATCACGTTTGAAGCTGCAATCAACATTGAGGCCAAGAGGAGAACCCAGAAAGATACCGTACACCTTGAATTACCCGTCCTTTAATCATTTCCTTAGAAAATTGTTTTCGCCGTCTCAGCGGCTCCAGCAGAGTCAGGAAAGAGTGATCCTCGCCAAATGCCGTGTTTCTCGTACAGGAGCGTGCGAAGTCTGGGTTTCAACTTCGCACTGATAGTATAAAGGTGGTAACAAGAGGAGTCACCTAAAAGATCTGCGATCTTTGCAGCATGATCACGACCAAAACGCGCAGTGAGGCTGTAGGCGCCGGCCTGAGCATTTTGACGAGGAAAACCGGCGGGATAGAAGCCGCAGACAAACCAATCATATGGTTCCTTGATGTCGAAAGCTGTCAATTTGGCGTCGAACTTGCCAGGATCACCGTGGTGACATGTCTCAGGGCACTTCACCCATTGCTTTCCTCCCTCTATTTCATACTTAGGTTCGTCAAAACTCCAGATATAGCCGTCTTCATTGTCGTTACACTGAGTAGCGAAGTATGCTGCGATCCAAGGCGAAACCGACCAATCCAGGAGACGTGTCGGCACGCCATAGTGACGCAGCACCATCAATGCAATAATGTCATCAGTCAAGGCGCCTCGTTCACCCTGATCCACGAAGAATCGGGCTGTTGCCCGAAATAGATTGATGCTCTGACGCTCAAGCCGCAGCTTTTCAATCCGTGAGTATTTTTGTCGGTGGTTGCGGTCGATTAACGGGACAAGCCGGCCGTTGTAGCGTCTAGACTGGCCACGACACAACCATCGATTCCCGTACAACTCTTGGAGTACAGCGAAGGCTTGTTTCTCACCGGTGAGCCTAGTCTCCTTCCATTTAGAGGACATATGTACACCTCAAGATACGTCTAAGTTAAACCTGATTTTCCGGGGACATTAATTGTTCCTTTCTTTCATTGATAGCCTTTCATGTAGCGTCGCATATCATATCCTCCATGGGCTTCGCATGGGGCGGCTTAGCCCGCATTTCTCACAACCCCATTGAAAAAAGCTCCTTGTTCTGATATAACT